>JBOFLR010000233.1:0-2467 GCA_051657965.1 Dermatophilaceae bacterium | reverse complement strand
GCTCGCCGAGCGGCACGTCGACCACCGGGGTGCGCGCCACCGGATGCCGCTCCCCCACCGTTCGCTCGCCCTCGCCGGAGCCGGTGTCGAGCGGCAGCTCGAGCTCGAGCACACCCTTGCCGAGGCGTCCGTCCTCGGGGAGCGGCACGGGGTAGCTACCGGTGAAGCACGCCGTGCACAACCGCTCCGGCGCCTGCCCGGACGCCTCGACCATGCCCAGCTCGGAGATGTAGCCGAGGGTGTCGGCACCGATCGAGCGGCACACCTCGTCGACCCCCAGCCCGGTGGCGATCAGCTCGGCCCGGGTGGCGAAGTCGATGCCGTAGAAGCACGGCCAGCGCACGGGCGGTGAGGAGATGCGCACGTGCACCTCGGCGGCGCCGGCCTCGCGCAGCATCCGCACCAGCGCACGCTGGGTGTTGCCGCGCACGATCGAGTCGTCGACCACGACGAGCCGCTTGCCGCGGATGACGTCGCGCAGCGGGTTCAGCTTGAGCCGGATGCCGAGCTGCCGGATGGTCTGCGACGGCGCGATGAAGGTGCGCCCGACATAGGAGTTCTTCACCAGCCCCTGGCCGTACGGGATGCCGGACTCCTGGGCGTACCCGATGGCGGCCGGTGTCCCCGACTCGGGCGTCGGCATCACCAGATCGGCGTCGACCGGGTGCTCCCGGGCGAGCGCCCGGCCCATCTCGACCCGCGCCTCGTGCACGACCCGGCCGGCGATCGTGGTGTCGGGCCGCGCCAGGTACACGTACTCGAACACGCAGCCCTTCGGCTCGGGCTCGGCGAACCGCCTCGAGCGCAGGCCGTGCTCGTCGACCGCGATGAGCTCGCCGGGCTCGACCTCACGCACGAACGACGCGCCGACGATGTCGAGGGCAGCCGTCTCGGACGCCACCACCCAACCGCGCTCGAGCCGGCCGATCACCAGCGGCCGGATGCCGTGCGCGTCGCGTGCCGCGTACAGGGTCTGCTCATCGACGAACACGAAGCAGAACGCCCCGCGCAGCAGCGGGAGTACGTCCAGCGCCGCCGCCTCGACCGAGCGGTCGGGGTCGTCGGCGAGCAGCGCGGTCACCAGCGCGGTGTCGGTGGTGTTCCCCCGGGCCAGCTCGGTGAGGTCGCCGTCGCCGTTCAGCCGGGCGCCGTGGTCCGGCCGGCGCTCGCCACGCCGGGCGAGCACGACGTCGCGGAGCTCGGCGGAGTTGACGATGTTGCCGTTGTGCGCCAGCGCGACGGTGCTCCCGGCGTGGCCGCCGAGCGTGGGCTGGGCGTTCTCCCAGGTGGACCCGCCGGTGGTGGAGTACCGGCAGTGCCCGACCGCGAGGTGGCCCCGGAGCGAGGCGAGCGAGCGCTCGTCGAACACCTGCGACACCAGGCCCATGTCCTTATACACCAACAGCCGCTGCCCGTCGGACGTGGCGATACCGGCCGACTCCTGGCCGCGATGCTGCAGCGCATACAGCCCGTAGTAGGTGAGCTTGGCGACATCCTCGCCGGGCGCCCAGACGCCGAAGACCCCGCAGGCGTCCTGGGGGAGGTTCTCGCCAGGCAGGAGGTCGAGGGTCAGGCGTCCGTCACCGCGTGGCACGTACCTCATCCTCCCACAGCGCGCGGATGACGCACGCCTCCTTCGCGACCCGGCCCACGTCATCCCGTACGCCCCGACGCAGCTGCGTCACGTGTTGATGACCGGAACAAACGACGCGCGCCGTTGGGCACGTGAGCCGCACGGCTTTATCCCAACGTGTGCCTTGCCTACGGTCGTCGCTCGTCGCCTCCTGGTGTGGAGGTGTGCGAGCCGCGCCGTGCAGGGGGCTCGCCCGGCCTGGTAAGACCCGCGCCGGAGCTCATGACCGGATGGACCCACGCTGGAGGCGTCGGATGGCACAGGGCAGCACGACGACGGGCGGACCCATGCCCCGACACCGCGCGCGGCACCGGACGTCCGTGGCGACGGCTCGGGCGTCCGAGACCCCGGCTGTGGCCACCGGGCCGGCGCGCCCCGACGCCGTCGAGGAGCTGGGACCACACGGGGGCGGTGGCGAGCGGGCCACCCACACCGCGGCGGCGCCGAGCCGTCGCGCCTCGGACGGCGACACGAGAGCGGACCGGGCGGCCGAACGCACCGAGCGCCGGGCGGTCGCCCGCGGCTCGCGGGCGTGGGCACTGGGCATCGCCGGCTCACTGACGCTCGCCGGGTCGGCCGCCGCGGTGGAGCGGAGCAGTCGCGGCAGCTCCGGCGGCTCGTCCGGGACGAAGCAGGCGAGCGGCTCGCGTTCGCGCCCCGCCTCGCAGTCGGTCGACCGGAGAGCGCAGGCGGGTGCCGGTTCCGCAGCGGCGACGCAGCTGTCCGGCGGGTCGACGGCACCGTCGCGGCCGGACGCGCCGGGGAAGGTCTCAGACTTCGGCGACCGGGACGCGAGCTTCGCCGGCTCGGGCGGATCGGGCACGAGCGGATGGG
>JBOFLR010000232.1:0-14677 GCA_051657965.1 Dermatophilaceae bacterium | reverse complement strand
TGCTGCTCTTCGCCGTCGCCCTCGGCTTCGCGCACGTGCTCCTCGGGCTCGGGCTCGGGCTGTGGACCGCGGTGCGCCGCCGCAACCGGCACAAGGTCGCCGAGCTGACCGGCACGCTGGTCGTGCTGTTCGGCCTCGCCGGCCTCGTCGCGAACATCGCCGGGCTGACCCCACCCGCACTGCTCCCGGTGTGGTTCACGATGATGCTCGCCGGGCTCGTGCTCGCGAGTGCGTCGCACGGCGCGCTCGGCCCGCTGCTCGGGCCGCTGGAGCTGATCGGCACGATCGGCAACATCCTGTCCTACCTGCGGCTGGCCGCGGTCGGCCTGGCGTCGGTGTACCTCGCCAACGTCGCCAACGAGCTGGCCGTGCAGGCACCGCTCGTGCTCGGCATCGTCGTCGCGGTGTTCTTCCACACGCTCAACCTCGGCCTGGCGGCGTTCAGCCCCACGGTCCAGGCGCTGCGGCTGCACTACGTCGAGTTCTTCTCCAAGTTCCACGACGGCGGCGGCCGGGCCTTCCGGCCGCTCGGGGCTCACGGAGCCCTTGCCGCGGATGCGACCCCGGTCGCGCTCCCCCTCCCCCACGCTCCGGCCGGCTCCCGGCCGGAGCACGACAACCGCGTCCTCGCCGAGGGCGCCGTCAACGAAAGGTGACACCCATGGAACTCGGACTCATCGCACTCGGCGCCGGCCTCGCCGTCGGTCTGGCCGCCCTCGCCACCGCATACGCCCAGGCGAAGATCGGGGCGGCGGCCATGGGCGCCATCGCCGAGAAGCCCGAACTCGCCGGTCGCGCCATCCTGCTCGTGGCGATCCCCGAGACGCTCGTCATCCTCGGGTTCGCCGTGGCGGCGATGATCGTCCTCCTGTTGGGCGGTTGACCATGGGGTTGGAGGACCTGCTCCGCACCATGGAGCGCGACGCCGAGGCGGAGTTCGCCGAGGTCGTCGCCACCGACGAACGGCGTGCTCGCCGCGTCGTGGAGGAGGCGCGCGAGGCGGCCGCCGCCGAACGACGCGCCCGGATCGACGAGGTCCGGGCGCAGGTCGAGGACGAGGCACGGCTGGTGCTGGCCGCGGCGCGGGCGCGAGCTGTCGCACGCGCCCGAGCCGACCGGGAGGCCGAGCTCGTGGCCGTCCGGGCGGATGCCGAGCAGTCCCTCCGCGAGCTGGTCGGGACCCCGGCCGGGGCGCGGGCCACCGAGCGGCTCCTCGCCGAGGCGCTGGATGCCGTGCCCCGGGCCACCCGCTGCCAGGTGTCCCCGGACCGCCTCGCCGAGGTGTCCCGGGCCCACCCTCGGCTCGAGGTCACCGGCGACCTCGAGACCGTCGGAGCGGTGGTCGCCGACGACCGGGGCCGGGTGCTCGACAACACCGCGCCGACCCGGCTGGCCAACGCCTGGCCCTCGCTGGCGCCGGCTCTGGCGAGGCGGTGGGTCCGGGCATGACCGACTTCGTCAGCGGCAACACGAGGATGCGGGCCCGTACGCCCGCCCTGTCCGAGCTGCGCCGCCCGACCCGGTCCGAGACCGAGGAGGCGGTCCGCTCCACGCTGCGCGCCGTACCGGGTGCTTACGTCGGGAAGGGCCGCGCCGCGGCGCTCGCCCTGATCGGCCGGCACGACCTCGCCGACTGCCTCGCCCTGCTGCGCGGAGCGGTCAGTGGTGCCGACCCCGCGAGCCGCCTCGACGCGGTCCGGGCCGTCGGCCTGGTCACCGCGGAGCGGGCGGCCGACGTCGCCCGGGCCGGTGACGGCTCGGCCGCGGTCGGACGGCTGGCCCGGTACGGGCTGCCCCACCCGGCGGTCGCGAGTGGCCTCGGAGCCACCTGGGAGCGGTTCGAGCTGCATGGCGACGTGCCCGAGCTGGAGGTCGACATCGCCTCCGCGACGCACTGGGCGTGGAGAGCCGACCTGGGGGGCGGCCGGGACGCCCGGCCGGTCCTGGACCTGCTCGAGGAGGAACACGACCGGCGCAACGTCGTCGCGGTCGCCGACGGCACCACACCGTCGCAGGTGGCCCTGCTGCCCCGAGGTCTGGTCGACGACGCAGCTCTCGCCGCCGCAGCCACGGACTCGTGGGCACCGGTGGTGCAGGCGCGCCCCCGGTGGCGACCGGCGATCGACCGCTGGCCCACCCACCGAGACCCTGCCGCGCTCGAGCGCGAGCTCAGGGAGACCGGCGAGGCGCCACGGCGCCGCCGGCTGCGGCAGGGTGACCCGTTCACCGCCGAGGTGCTCGTCGCCTATGTGCTGCACGTGGAGGCCGCACTGCGCCAGGTCGATTCGCACGGGAGCGCAGCCGCATGAGCACCGATGTCCGCACGAACACCGACGTCGTGGTGGTCGCCCCACCCGAGGTGGCTGCCGGCTTCGCCCTCGGCGGCGCGGCAGTGTGCACCGTCCGGCCCGACGACGATGCCGTCGCGGCCGTCGAGGAGGCCGCTCGGGGCTCGGTCGTCACGCTGGTCCACGCGCAGGTGTGGGCCCGCCTCCCTCTCGCGGCGCGCGACACCTGGTCGGCGAGCACCGACGTGCTCGTCGTCGCCCTGCCCCCTGACGACGACGGCGAGCTCGACCACGAGAGCGCCCTGCACCGCCTCCTCGCGCGGGCCGTCGGCTACGAGATCAGCTTTACCCCAGAAGGAGGACCATCGTGACCATCACCGCACCCACGGGGCCCGCACCGGCCACCGATGACACGACGCCGGATGCCGCCACCGGCCGGGTCGCCCGCGTCAGCGGGCCACTCGTCGAGGTTCGTGGCCTGGCCGGCGCCCGCCTGCTCGACCTGGTCCGGGTCGGCGAGGAACGGGTGTCCGGCGAGGTCATCCGGGTCGACGGCGACCTGGCGACGGTCCAGGTCTTCGAGGACACCTCCGGGCTACGCGTCGACGCACCCGTCGAGAGCACCGGCGCCCCGCTGTCGGTCGAGCTCGGCCCGGGCCTGCTCGGGGCGGTGGTCGACGGCACCCAACGCCCGCTCGGCGTCATCCGCGACGAGCACGGGGTCTACATCCCGCGCGGCACCGACCCGGACCGCCTCGACCGCACCCGGCGGTGGCGCTTCCACCCGGCGGTCGAGGTGGGCGACGAGGTCGCCCCGGGGGACGAGCTCGGCCACGTGATGGAGACCGAGCGGTTCCGGCACCGGATCCTCGTGCCACCCGGAGTGAGCGGAGTGGTCGAGCAGGTCGTGGACGGCGAGGCGACGGTGGTGGACCCGGTCGCCCGGGTGGGCGGCACCGATGTGGTGATGCTGCAGCACTGGCCGGTGCGCACCCCGCGACCGATCCAGGGCCATCTCCCGTTGACCACGCCGCTGCTCACCGGCCAGCGCGTCCTCGACGCGCTCTTCCCCGTGGCGCGCGGCGGCACCGGCATCGTGCCCGGCGGGTTCGGCACCGGCAAGACCGTGCTCGAGCAGTCGGTGGCCAAGCACGCGGCGGCCGACGTCGTGGTGTACATCGGCTGTGGCGAGCGCGGCAACGAGCTCACCGAGGTGCTGGAGGACTTCCCGCGCCTGGTCGACCCCCGCACCGGCGGGCCGCTGATGGAGCGCACGGTGCTCGTCGCCAACACCTCGAACATGCCGGTGGCGGCACGCGAGTCGAGCATCTACGTCGGGATGACGATCGCGGAGTACTTCCGCGACCAGGGCTACGACGCCGTGCTGCTCGCCGACTCGACCAGCCGGTGGGGTGAGGCGCTGCGCGAGGTGGCCAGCCGGCTCGGCGAGGTCCCGGCGGAGGACGGCTACCCGGCCTACCTCGCCACCCGGCTCGCGGCGTTCTACGAGCGCGCCGGTGCGGTGACCTGCCTCGGGTCCGCCGAGCGGCAGGGCTCGGTCACGGTGGTGGGGGCGGTGTCCCCGGCCGGTGGTGATTTCTCCGAGCCGGTGACGCAGAACAGCCTGCGGGTCGCCGGGTGCTTCTGGGCCCTGGACGCCCGGCTGGCTCGTTCCCGCCACTTCCCGGCGATCGACTGGAACCGCAGCTACTCCACCTATCGCCTCGCCGCCTGGTTCGACGAGAACGTCGACGCCCGGTGGTCGGAGCTGGTGGCGTGGGCGGTCGCGACGCTGCAGGAGGAGGGCTCGCTGCAGGAGATCGTCTCCCTCCTCGGCATCGACGCCGTCGCGCCCCGACAGCGCGTCACCCTGCGGGTCGGGCGGATGCTGCGCGAGGACTTCCTCCAGCAGGACTCCTTCGACGACGTCGACTCCTCCTGCCCCCCGGACCGCCAGGTGGCGATGCTGCGCGTCGTGGCCGCCGCCGAGCAGGCCATGGTCGCCGCGCTCGACGACGGCGGTGACGTCGGCCGGCTGGTCGCCGACCCGGCGCTGGACCGGGTGGCCTCGATGCGTGGCTGGCACGCGAGCAGCGACCTGCCGGCTCTCGAGGCCGAGCTGGTCGCCGGCATCCGGGCCGCCCTGGCCGGCAGCCAGGACCATCTCACCGACGACACCACGACCCCGAAGGAGCAGCCATGACGATCGACACCGCCGGCCTGGCCGGCACGACCGACCCGGTCGGCACGCTGTACGCCATCGACCACCACGAGGTGGTGCGCGTGGCCGGGCCGCTGCTCGTCGTCGACGCCGCGTCGTCGGGCGCCTACGGCGACCTGGTGGAGGTCGTCGGCGACGACGGCCGCATCCGCGAGGGGCAGGTGCTCGAGGTGGATGACGGGCGCGCGGTGGTCCAGGTGCTCGGCGGTACTGACGGCTTGGGGGTGCGCGGTGCCGCGGTGCGGGCCCGGTCGCGCCCCGCGGTGACCGGCGTCGGCATCGACTACCTCGGGCGGATCCTCGACGGGGCCGGGCGCCCTCGGGACGGCCAGCCCGACCCGCTTCCGGATGCCTACCGGCCGGTCGCCGGGATGCCGCTCAACCCGGTCGCCCGAGCACACCCCGACCAGTTCATCGAGACCGGCGTCTCGGCGATCGACGGCCTCAACACTCTGGTCCGGGGCCAGAAGCTGCCGGTGTTCACCGCCGCCGGCCTGCCGGCGGGAGAGCTCGCAGCTCGCATCGCGACCCAGGCGCGGGTGCCCGGCGAGGACACCGAGGTGATCGTCGTCTTCGCCGCGATGGGCGTGACCCGGCGCGAGGCGGACTTCTTCGCCGAGGAGTTCCGCCGCGGCGGCGCGGCCGAGCGCAACGTGCTGCTGCTCAACCTCGCGGACGACCCGACGATCGAACGGCTGCTCACCCCGAGGGTGGCGCTCACGCTCGCCGAGTACCTCGCGTTCGAGCTGCACCGCCACGTGCTCGTCATCCTCACCGACGTCACGGCGTACTGCGAGGCGCTGCGTGAGGTGTCGGCCGCCCGGGAGGAGATGCCCGGACGGCGCGGCTACCCGGGATACCTCTACACCGACCTCGCCTCGCTCTTCGAGCGGGCCGGCCGGGTGCACGGCTCGAGCGGCTCGCTCACCCAGCTCTCCATCCTCACCATGCCGGACGGCGACATCACCCATCCGGTGCCCGACCTCACCGGGTACATCACCGAAGGACAGATCGTGCTGTCCCGCGAGGTACTGGCCCGTGGCGTCCAGCCGCCCGTCGACGTGCTGCCGTCGCTGTCACGGTTGATGAACTCCGGTGTGGGAGAGGGCCGGACCCGCGAGGATCACCGCAACCTCGCCGACCAGCTGTACGCGTGCTACGCACGCGGGACCGAGGTGCGGCGGTTGGCCTCGATCGTCGGGGACGCCGGCCTGACCGACGAGGACCGCAGGTACCTGGCCTTCGCCGAGCGGTTCGAGCGCGAGTACATCGGCCAGGGGTCACGGAGACGCTCGCTGGAGGAGACCCTCGATCTCGGATGGAGCCTCCTCGGCGAGTTCCCGCCCCAGGAGCTCAAGCGGGTCAAGCCCCACCAGCTGGAACGCCACCACCGGAAGGGCTTGACATAGGCAGTATATTTCCGGAATAATTTAGCCACTGTTAGTTGGGGAGTATCCCGCAACCGGACTTCGTCAGCTCGGCGTCGTCGACGCCCGGAGTCCAGGCCCGTCCCGGGCCGGGAGAGACCATTCGAACCAGGCCCCTGACCCGGGTCGCTCACCGAAGCGTGGTGACGAATGGAAGTCGACATGCCCGACGTCCCCGACATCCTCCTCTTCCTCCTGTTCGCCCTGTGGGTGGCCACCTGGGCGGTCCGCGAGTCAGGACACCTCGATGTCCGGCGCGGGGCGGCGATGACCGCCGCGTCCGGTCGCGGACGACCTCGTCCCGGTGGTCCTCGTTCTGCCGGCCACCACTCCCCCGAGGACCACCTCGACCACGACCGGCGAGCCCACGTGCCGCACCCGACCACGACACACCCCATCACCGGAGAGGCCCACCGATGACGACGACCGGATCGCGCACCGCCGCCGCCAGCATCACCGGCGCGGACGACCCCACCACCGGCCCCGAGCACCTCCTCGACGGCCGTCCTCCTCACGCCCTGCCACCGGCGGACGTGGCAGCGGCACTCCACGCCGACCTCCGCTCCGGGCTCGACGCCACCGAGGCGGCCCGACGGCTCGAGCGCCACGGGCCCAACGAGCTCGCCGAACGCAAGCGCCGCCCGGCGGTGCTGCGGTTCCTGGACCAGTTCCGCAGCGTCCTCATCATGGTGCTCATCGCCGCGGCCCTGCTCGCCGGCATCGTCGGAGAGCTCAAGGACACCATCGTCATCGCCGTCGTCCTGCTCATCAACGCGAGCATCGGCTTCTTCCAGGAGCGCCGGGCCGAGAAGAGCCTCGAGGCGCTCAAGCAGATGCTCGTCCCGAACGCCAAAGTGCGTCGCGACGGCGGCACCCAGGTGATCCCGGCCCGCGAGCTGGTGCCGGGCGACGTCATCCTGCTCGAGGCCGGGGACCGGGTGCCCGCCGACGCCAAGCTGGTTCTCGCCGCATCGGTGGAGGTCGACGAGTCGGCACTGACCGGCGAGTCGCAGCCGGTCCCCAAGAGCGAGCGGGAGGCGAACCCGGCCGACGCCCAGCTGGCCGAGCGCACCTCGATGGTGCACATGAACACTGCACTCACCCGTGGTCGCGCGGAGGCCGTGGTCACCTCGACCGGCACGGGCACGGCGGTGGGCGCGATCGCGGAGATGCTCGCCAGCGGCGAGGAGCCGCCCACTCCCCTGCAGGTGCAGCTGGACACCCTCGGCAAGCGGCTCGCCGTCCTCGGTGTCGTCGCGGTGAGCATCTACGTGACGATGGCGCTGGCCCGCGGGGAGTCGCTCGGTGACATCGCGCTCCGGGCGGTGGCGCTCGCCGTCGCCACCGTGCCCGAGGGGCTGCCCGCCGTGCTCGCGCTCACCCTCGCCCTCGGTGTACAGCGGATGGCGCGCCGCAACGCCATCGTCAAGCGGCTCGCGTCGGTGGAGACCCTCGGTGCCGCGACGGTGATCTGCAGCGACAAGACCGGGACCCTCACCCTGAACGAGATGACGGTCCGCGCCGTGCACACCGACGGTGCCGACCTCACCGTCCGTGGCCAGGGCTACCGGCCCGAGGGAGAGGTGCTCACCTCGGACGGGGTCGGCGCGACACTCCCACCCCGTCTGGTCGAGGCGATCGCACTGTGCAGCGACGCGGAGCTGAGCGGTGACGGGATCATCGGCGACCCGACCGAGGGAGCGCTCGTGGTCCTGGCGGCCAAGACCGGGCTCGACGTCGCGGCGACCCGCACCGCCACCCCGCGCAGCGGGGAGATCCCGTTCGACGCCGACTACAAGTACATGGCGACCTACCACGAGGAGCCCGGCGGGCACCGGATGTACCTCAAGGGTGCCGCCGACGTCGTCCTCGACCGCTGCGCGCAGGTCCTCGACGGCGGCACACCGGTCCCGCTGGATGCCGAGCAGCGGGCGCGCCTGGACGACCGGCTGGACCGGATGGCCACCCAGGGCCTGCGGGTACTGGCCGTCGCCACACGGGTCGTCCCCGACGTGGACCTCGACGACCCGCACGGCCAGGTCGACGACCTGACCCTCCTCGGCCTGGTCGGCATCGCCGATCCTCCTCGCCCCGAGGCGCGGGACGCGGTGCGGCTGTGCCACCGGGCGGGCGTCGACGTGAAGATGATCACCGGCGACCACGTCGCCACGGCCGTCGCGATCGCCCGCGAGCTCGGCATCACCGGCCGCGCGGTCACCGGCGCCGAGCTGGCCATGATGAGCGAGCAGGAGCTCGCCGCGCAGGTCGACGACATCGCCGTCTTCGCCCGCGTCGCGCCCGAGCACAAGGTCGCGATCGTCAAGGCGCTCACCTCCCGGGGCCATGTCGCCGCGATGACCGGCGACGGCGTGAACGACGCCGCGGCCCTGCGCAGCGCGCACATCGGCGTCGCGATGGGCATCACCGGGACGGAGGTCACCAAGGAGGCCGGAGCCGTCATCCTCACCGACGACAACTTCGCGACGATCGTGCGGGCCGTCGAGGAGGGCCGGGCGATCTACGACAACGTCGTGAAGTTCGTGCGGTTCCAGCTGTCGACCAACGTCGGCGCCATCCTCACCTTCATCGGCTCCTCGCTCATCGGCCTGCCCGCCCCGCTCACGGCGGTGCAGATCCTCTGGGTCAACATCATCATGGACGGACCGCCGGCCATGGCCCTCGGTGTCGACCCGGCCCGGCGGGGCATCATGAGCGACCCACCACGCCGGGCGGACCAGCAGATCCTGTCTCGACGCCGCTTCGCCCGGATGCTCAGGGTCGGCGCGATGATGGCCACCGGCACGCTCGGGGTCCTGCTGTACGCGCGGGAGGCCTACACGCCGGCGATCGCCCTGACCATGGCATTCACGGTGTTCGTGCTCTTCCAGCTGTTCAACGTGCTCAACGCCAGGGTGGAGCGGGAGACGGTCTTCAGCCGGCACCTCTTCACGAACCGCTGGCTGTGGGCCGCGCTCGGCACGGTCTCCGTGCTGCAGATCGCCGCCGTCCACACCCCCTGGGGTCAGGCCATCTTCGACACCGTCGCCCTGAGCGCCGGCCAGTGGGCGCTGTGTCTGGCCATCGCTGCCTCGGTGCTCGTCGTCGAGGAGCTGGTCCGCCTCGTCGGCCGGCTGCGATCCGGGCGCGCGAGCGCACCGGACACCGAGACCGGCATCGCCGTGAGCTCGTCATCCGGCTGACGGCTCGCCGCCCGCCCGCCCGCCCGTCGCCCCGCCGGCCGATGCCGGAGGGGCGGCGTGGCGGGCGGCGTCATCCCCGCACTCGAGCGGACCCCTCGACGAGGTCGAGAAAAGCCCCCACCGTGAGCTGTGACTCGAGCGGATGACGGAACCGCGATCGGCGCACGACGCGGTATCGGTTGCGCCGGCCCTCACGGCTGCGGACGACGAACTCCGCGTCGACCAGGTCGTGCAGGATGTCCTGAACCGCGCGGTCGGTGATCCCCACGGCGTCGGCCAGGTCACGGATCCGTTGCGACTCGCCGCGGGCGAGGGCGACGAGCACGTGGCCGTGATTGGACATGAAGGTCCACTCGGGTGATCGCGACACCCGGGCATGCTAGCGGCCCCCGAGTTGACATCAGAAGTGAAATGCCGGAAGATCACTTCTACGGAGGGGAGTAGCCCCAACCATCGTCCGTCGTCAGGACGGTCTCGTCACCGAGGCCCGGCGGTTCGGGGTCGCGTCACACGCGACCGGGTCAGACCTCCGGCCGACAGCCCACCACCGTGGGCCCGACGACCGGAGCCGCCATGGCCAGAGAGACCTTGTCCAGAGACACCGTCCGCGGGGTTCCCGTGCGTTCGCACCGCCGGGACGCCTCGCGAGGTGCGCCATCCCAGATCGACACCCTGCAGGCGGCCGAGGTCAGCCAGCTGGTCCAGGCGAGAGGCTGGCCATCGGTGACCGTACTGCTCGACACGGTGCCCGCCCCTCGCATGTTGCCCGCCGACGGCGAGCGCCTGACCGGCCTGGTCGATGCGGCGCGCACGGAGCTGGAGGCTCGTGACGTCGACGCGCCGGAGGTGCGACGCCGGCTGACCACCCTGGCCGAGCAGGCCCGCTCGGGGCCGACGGGGCGGGGCCTCGCGCTGTTCGCCAGCGCCGCGCTGGTGCGGTCGCTGCGCCTGCCGGTGTCCGTCGAGCCGGGTGTCGTCGTCGAGGGCACCTTCCGCACCCGCGAGGTGCTGCAGAGCCTGCACCGCACGCCACCGCACCTGCTGCTCCTGCTGCGCGCCACCTCGGCCCAGCTCTACCGCGGCCATGCCGACACCCTCGTGCCCGCCGGCGACCCCTCGTTCCCGGTCGAGCACACGATGCCGGTGCTGGGCGCGCTCGAGACCGGCGACGACCGGCAGCACGAGTTCGTGAGCCGCGTCGACGCGGCCCTCGCCACGGCCCGCGCCCGGCGGCCGGCGCCGCTGATCATCGCCGGCGACATCGAGCCGGTGCGGCGGCTGTTGCGCACCAGCAAGCACCTCGACCGGCTGGCCGGGGTGGTCATGGGCCCGGAGGCGGAGTCGGTGCCGGCGCTCTACACCGCGGCCAGACTCTCGCTCGCCGAGTACCTCCGGTCGCGGGAGGAGGAGGCGGTCGATGCACTCGACGTCGCGATGGTCACCGACCCCGAGCACGTGCACGCCGGTATCCGCGACTGCTGGGATGCCGCTCATGCGTCCCGTCCGATGATGCTCCTCGTCGAGGAGGGGCACACCTGGCCCGGCCTCGTCGACGACGACGGCATCCGTCGACTTCCGGCCGACAGCGAGCCCGGAGCGGGGTCGCGTCGTTCCGACCTCGTCGACGATCTGGTGGAGACGGTCATCGACCGGGGCGGCTGGGTCGCGTTCGCGCGCAACGGCCGGCTGGCCGACTACGACCGGATCGCCCTGGTCACCGCGCCTGACCAGTGACCCGGATGACGGGTGCGGCACCCGTGGGTGCCGCACCCGTCATCCGAACCGTCAGGCCGGGCGGCCGACCACGGTGACGTCGATGTTGCCGCGCGTGGCCTTGCTGTACGGGCAGAACTCGTGGGCCTTCTCGGCGAGCGCCTGGGCGGTGTCGGCGTCGACCCCGGGGATCGCGGTGTCGATCTCGGCGGCGAGGCCGAAGCCGGTGTCGGTGGACCCGAGCGAGACCTTGACGGTGGTCGTCGCCGCCGAGGTGTCGACGCCTTGCTCCTTGGCCACATAGGCGAGCGCGCCGTTGTAGCACGCGGCATACCCTGCGGCGAACAGCGTCTCGGGGTTGGCCGTCGGCTCGGCACCCGCACCCGGACGGCCGAGCTGCACGTCGACCGTGCCGTCCTCGCTCGCCGTTCGGCCCTCGCGCCCGCCGGTGGCGGTGGCACCGATGGTGTACAGGACCTTGGTCAGGGACTCGTGCGGCACGGTGATCTCCTCATCGTCGTTGGTGTCAGAGCCGAGCAGAACGCGCCCGGCGCGCGATACAACTCACGACCGCCCTCGGATACTCCGGTCAGGTGAGCGAAAGTCGGTGCTTGACCACTCCGGCGAGGTGCTCGGCTGTCGCCTGGGCGGACTCCTCGGTGCTCGCCTCGACCATCACTCGCACCACCGGCTCGGTGCCCGACTTGCGCAGCAGCACGCGGCCGCTCCCGTCGAGCGCGGCCTCGGCCACCCGCACGGCGTCCAGCACCCCGGTGTCGGCGTCGACCCGCGCGGTGTCGACCCCCCGGACGTTGACGAGCACCTGCGGCAGGCGGGTCATGACCGCGGCCAGGTCGCGCAGCGGCCGACCGGTCTGCGCCACCCGCGCCGCGAGCATCAGCCCGGTGAGCACGCCGTCACCGGTCGTGACGTGGTCGAGCAGGATGACGTGCCCGGACTGCTCGCCGCCGAGCGCGTAACCACCGGAGCGCATCTCCTCGAGTACGTAGCGATCGCCGACGCCGGTCTGGACCACGCGGATGCCGTGCCGCTGCATCGCCTGGATCAGGCCGAGGTTGCTCATCACCGTGGCGACCAGGGTGTCGCCGGTGAGCCCGCCACGTTCCTGGAGCGCGACCGCGAGGATCCCCATCAGCTGGTCGCCGTCGACGTCGGCGCCGGTGGCATCGACGGCGAGGCACCGGTCGGCGTCGCCGTCGTGCGCGATGCCGAGGTCGGCGCCGTGGGCGACGACCGCCTGCCGGAGCGGCCCGAGAGCTGTCGACCCGTGGCCGTCGTTGATGTTGAGCCCGTCGGGCGCCGTGCCGATCTCGACCACGTCGGCGCCGGCCAGCCGGAAGATCTCGGGCGAGACCTGGCTGGCGGCGCCGTGGGCGGCGTCGATGACCACGGTGAGGCCGTCGAGGCGGTTCGGCAGCGCCTGGAGCAGGTGTGCGATGTAGCGGGTGTGACCATCGGCCATGGGCACCACGCGCCCGACGTCGGCGCCCGTCGGCCGCACCCACGGCTCGTGCATGGCGGCCTCGATGCGGTCCTCGACCTCGTCGGGCAGCTTGTGCCCGCCGCGGGCGAAGAACTTGATGCCGTTGTCGGGCATCGGGTTGTGCGATGCCGAGAGCATGACCCCGAAGTCGGCGCCGGCGTCGGCGGTCAGGTAGGCCACCGCAGGAGTGGGCAGCACCCCGGCGTCGTAGACGTCGACCCCGGCCGACGCGAGCCCGGCGACCACTGCCGCACTGAGGAACTCGCCCGAGGCCCGTGGGTCGCGGCCCACGACCGCCTTGGGACGCCGAGCGGCGCCCGGCCCGGCGGATCCGAGGACCCGGGCTGCGGCCATGCTGAGCGACAGCGCCAGCTCGGCGGTGACGACAGGGCCATTGGCGAGGCCGCGGACACCGTCGGTGCCGAAGAGTCGGGACATGTGCAGAGCACCCTTCCAGCCGTGATCGAACCGAAACCTACCCCGAACAGACCGGAGGCGGCACCGAGCGGTGCCGCCTCCGGTCTGTTCGGCGCGGGTGCGCCAGCCAGTGAGCTGGGTCAGCGCTTGCTGTACTGCGGCGCCTTGCGAGCCTTCTTCAGCCCGGCCTTCTTGCGCTCGGGCACTCGGGCATCGCGGGTGAGGAAGCCGGCCTTCTTCAGTGCCGGACGGTTCAGTTCGGGGTCGACCCCGTTGAGCGAGCGGGCGACACCCAGACGCACGGCTCCGGCCTGGCCCGAGGGGCCACCGCCGTGTACGCGCACGAGCACGTCGTACGACCCGTCGAGCTCGAGCACCTTCAGCGGCTCGCTGACGATCTGCTGATGCACCTTGTTCGGGAAGTAGGTCTCGAGGGTCCGGCCATTGATGGTCCACTCACCCGAACCCGGGACGATGCGCACGCGGGCGACGGCCTGCTTGCGCCGGCCGGTCGCGGCACCGGGAGCCGACGCCGACGGACGGCGTGACGGCTCCTCGGAGACCGGGGCGGAGGACTCCGTGCGGTACTCGCTGACCGGGGTGTCGTCGGCATTCGTGCCGACGGTCTCGTCGATGCTGGCGTTCTCGCTCATCACTGGGCCACCTGGGTGATCTGGTAGGGCGTCGGCTGCTGGGCCGCGTGCGGGTGCTCGGCCCCGCGGTACACCTTGAGCTTGGTCAGCTGCTGGCGTCCGAGGGTGGTCTTCGGGAGCATCCCGCGCACCGCCTTCTCGACCGCCTTCTCCGGACTCTTGGCGAGCAGCTCGGTGTAGGAGACCGACTTCAGGCCACCGGGGAAGCCCGAGTGGCGGTAGGCGCGCTTCTTCTCGGCCTTGGAGCCGGTGAGCGCGACCTTGTCGGCGTTGACGATGATGACGAAGTCACCGGTGTCGACGTGCGGGGCGAAGATCGGCTTGTGCTTGCCGCGCAGCAGCACGGCGGTCTGGCTGGCGAGGCGTCCGAGCACGATGTCGGTGGCGTCGATGACGTGCCACGCCCGGGTGACCTCGCCCGCCTTGGGGGTGTAGGTGCGCATGGGTGCTTCCTGACGATGATCGGGTGATCGTGTGCCGCGGGATCCGGGAAGGACACACGCTCATCGCGTCCGGCACATCGACAGCACAGTCTACGGGCGCGGACGCTCTCCTCGGAAATCGCGGACGGCGCCCGCCGCCGATGCGCTGACCTGCACCTTCACTGCATCCCCGGGTGTGCCGAGTCGGTTCTCCACACAGAACGTGCACAACTAGTGTGCACAAGATGGCGGATGCCGGGGCGTCGGTTGTCCACAGGGCGCCGTCCTGCGGTGGCCGACTCCCGGTTCGGACACTACGGTCCTTGAGGAAGGCAGCCTCCTGCGGGCCCGGCGCGTCACCCGCGTCTCGTCGTGCCCGCCGTCGACCTCGGCCGTGGACCACGCGGAAAGGACGCGTCGTGAGCACCACTCCCCTCTCGCCCGCCTCGGCCCGGCGGCGGTTCCTCATCCTGACGACGACCCGGTGGTTCCCGGTCGGATTGACCATCGGCATCCTCACCCTCTGGCCGCTCGAGCGTGGCCTCACCGTGGCCGAGACCCTCACCGCGCTGTCCTTCGCGGGCGCGGTCGTCTTCGTGCTCGAGCTGCCCACGAGCGGGTTCGCCGACGCCTTCGGGCGGCGGCCGGTGTTCCTGGCGGCCGGCGCGCTGAACATCGTGTCGACCTCGGCCCTCCTGCTCGCCGACTCGTTCTGGACCTTCGCCCTCGCCTCCTCACTGCTCGGCCTGTTCCGCGCCGTCGACTCCGGACCTCTCGAGGCCTGGTTCGTCGACACCGTCCACGAGACCGAGCCCGGAGCCGACGTCGACCA
>JBOFLR010000231.1:0-2596 GCA_051657965.1 Dermatophilaceae bacterium | reverse complement strand
CGCCCCTCGCGTCCGGCGCCGGGGTGGCGGCCACCACGTCTCGAACCACCTGGTCGACATCGACACGGGAGCCCCACAGCTCGGGCCGCAGCGAGAGTCGGTGTGCCAGAACGGGCGCGGCCAACATCTGCACGTCGTCGGGCGTGACGAAGTCGCGACCGCAGAGCATCGCGTGGGCCTGCGAGCACTGGGTGAGGGCGAGCGACCCACGCGGCGACGCGCCCAGGGCGAGCGCCTCGTGGTCACGGGTGGACCGCACCAGTGTGACGACGTAGTCGACGATCTCCTCACTCACCTCGACAGTGCGCACCTGCGCCTGCGCAGCGCGGAGATCGACCGGCTGGACGCCCGGTTCGTCGGGGTGGGCGACGGGGGAGGCGCGTCCGGTGCGGGCGACGGAGCGGACGAGCGCGGCCTCGCTGACCGGGTCGGGGTAGCCGAGTGCGGCACAGAGGTGGAACCTGTCGAGCTGAGCCTCCGGCAGCGGGAACGTGCCGTCGTACTCCACCGGGTTGGCGGTGGCGACGACGTGGAACGGGGCAGGCAGGTCGTGGGTGACTCCGTCGACGCTGACCTGGTGCTCGGCCATCGCCTGGAGCAACGCCGCCTGGGTCTTCGCCGGTGCCCGGTTGATCTCGTCGGCGAGCACGAGGCCGGCGAACAGCGGCCCGGGCCGGAACACCAGCTCACTGCTACGCGGGTCGAAGTGCATCGCGCCGGTGACGTCACTCGGGAGCATGTCGGGGGTGAACTGGATCCGCGAGAACACCAACCCGAGGTTTGCGGCAAGTGCCTTGGCTGCCAACGTCTTCCCGACACCCGGCACGTCTTCGAGCAGTACGTGACCACCGGCGAGGATGCCGGAGAGCACCAGCCGGAGGGGCTCGGCCTTGCCGACGACCACTCGTTCCAGCCGTCGCATCACCCCGTCGAGCAGATGCCGCGTGCCGGCCTCGGTCATCGGCCGACCGCCCGCTCGAGCGCGGCGACGGCTCGGGCCGCCCCGGCCGCGCGGACCTCGGCAACCGAGTCGAGGCGGTCCACCAGGTCGAGAACCGGTGCCGCACGGAGCCGATGCAGCTCGCGGGTCACCTCGGCGATACGGTGCGGGCTCAACGGGTCCGGCTCGCCGCGCGCTGGAGGAGTGGTGCCGTCGGTCGGGGGAAGTGCGGTGGGTGGCGTCGCTGCTCCGGCGGCAGCGGCCAGCGTCCATGCCGATCCGGCAGCCGCCGTCAGGGCCAGCGCGGAGACCAGTTGGCCGAACCAGGCCAGGGCACCGACCACCGCTGCGGCGGCGACCATCCACACGGCGAGCCGGGTCGTGGTCGGGCGTGTCGTCACCGTGCTGGTCACCTCGCCGCCACGGCGCCGGTTACCTCGCCGGCCAGGCGGACCGCGCGTGCTTCGTCGCTCCTGTCCACCGGTCGCCCCGAGTACCGAGCCCGGTCGTAGAGCTCGACGAGCTCGGCCACAGCGGCGGCCGGCGCGCCGACAGCCACGGCCGCGGCGCCGGTCGACCGCGCCGTACGCGACGGGGCCAGGACGACGTCGCGTCCGCACAGCGTCCGCTCCACCCGATACCACGCCTGCTGCACGGCCCCGGCGGCCTCTGTACCAGTCGCCGCATCCGATGCCGCGTCCGATGCCGGAGTGTCGACCACGGTGCGGTCGCCAGCGCCTTCCCTGAACGCGGCGGCATCCGCGCCTCCGCCCTGCCGTCGACGGTGCCGGAACCACAACAGGCCGAGAAGCACCAGCGTCACCAGCGAACCCACCCCGACCACCGGCCCGATCCACGCCGGTCCTGAGCCACTGAGTCGTTCCGTGAGGGCCGGCGGGCTCTCGTAGCGGATGGCGTCGCCGATCACCGCGTCGCTTCCGGACGGCCTCGACGACCCGAACAGGGAGAACTCTCCACGGCTCGCGACGAGAACGGTCGAGATGGCGCCGACGATCACGAGCCCCTGGACCGGGCTATGCCATCGACGAGTCCCCATGACCGAGACGATAGAGGCTCCTCCGGCCCACGCGTGAGGTGAACACGCGCCACGAGAGCGGGTAAAGGTCCCGTCCGGCGGCAAGCCGCTGGCGGCCCGTGCGTGCACAGCGCGGCCGGTTCACCGCGGTCGAGCAGCCGCAGCAGGTGCCGTCCGGGTGCGTCCGGTTCGGCGAGCGATCCGGCCTCGGAGAGGCCCGCCCGGGTGCGGACTCGGCATCCGGATGACGTGGCGTACGGCGCGAGGTGGTGAGGTTCGGCGTGCCGCTTCTCGCCGAGGGGATCTCGCCATCTCGCACCGTCACCTCAGCTGTCTCCGAACAGGCGGTCCTGCACACACGGGTCGAGTCGCGCCAGCACCTCGATCCCCGCGGACAGCCTCATGCAGACGGCGTCGACGACCAGCTGGCCGAGGTGGATGAACGTCGGCGTACTCCCCGGCCAGCTTCAGGTGGACGAGCGCCTCGCGCAGCAGCTCGGGCGTCGACCGACTCACAGCGCGACCGCCTCGGACAGGACCCTCTCGCGGAGGTCGGGCCGGAGCGCCGACTCGGGCACCAGATCGACCGAGATGCCGAGCAGGTCCGCGAGCTGCTTCTC
>JBOFLR010000230.1:0-16752 GCA_051657965.1 Dermatophilaceae bacterium | reverse complement strand
TGCGAACCGCCTTGCCCGCGTAGCGCTTCGGGTCCTTCGCAGCGCGCCGGGCACGGTCGGCCACCTTGAACGCGGGGGTGGCCTTGATGCGCTCGACCTTGGCCACCTTCCGGCGCAGCTCGCGGATGACGGCCGTGCGTGTGCGCAGCTGCTGGTCGCGGAACCCGATGGTGCGCTCGAGGCCGGCGATGTGCCCGCGCGCCTCCACCAGGTCGTGCTGGGCGCGCTCGGCGTCGGCGAGCCGGCTGCGCACGTCGGGGACGTGCGGCGCGTACCTCGCCCGCCGGGACGCGGCCAGCTCGAGACCGCGGACGACGGCGGGGTCGTCGGCCTCGGCCGGCCCGCCGCTCATCCCCAGCCACATGCCCACGCGGGTGGCTCCCTCGGTCCACGGCGGCCACGGCTGGCGGCGGTGCTCGCGCACCAGCCGGTCGTCGAGGCCCCACCAGAGCGCGGCGAGCACCTGCACCGCGGGCGTGTCCTCGGGCCGGGCGCCGCTGGGGACCCCCGGCGCGAAGCCGTCCCCGTCGAGGCGGATGTCGGCCCACGACCCGAGGGTGCGATACGTCTCGGCCGGCTGCCCGAGCAGCCAGTCCCCGAGCCGGGCGGCAAGCCCGCGGAACGCGGGCACGTCCTCGGTCTCGCAGTACCGGAGCAGCATGGATTCAGCACTGGCCGCGTCGGGCACGACCCGGCCGTCGAGCGACCAGCCCGCCTCGCTGAGCGTGGCCACCACCACGCGCCTGGAGGCGAGCGCACCAACCGGTGGCGCCCCCTCGGTGGATGCCGCATCGGCGGGCGGCGCTCCGTCGGCCGCCGGCGCGCGGTCGTCATCCGGCCCGGACGTGAGGGCGTAGAGCGACCCGGCCGTGGCGGTGGCGGTTGCGGTGGCGGTGCGCCCCACGACGACCAGCCAGGCCGGTGCGGTGGCGACGGTGAGCCCCGCGCGGGCGGCGTCGCGCACCGCCGGGCCCGGCGCGGCGAGCAGCGGGGTGGCGGTGCTCTCGGCGGCCGCGACGAGCAGGTCGGTGGCCGGGCCGTCGGGCCGCGCGGTCGCGGCCGCTCGCGACTCGAGGACGACGGACGGGTGCGGTTCGCCGGCGAGCACCCACGTGGTCGCGGGGGTGCGCCCGGACACCTCGAGCCGGGTCGTGAGGTCGGCGGGGGAGAGCGGTCGGGCCGGGTCGGACGCGAGCGGGAACCAGTCGCGGTCACCGTCGCGGTCGCGGGCCGGGCGGGCGTCGAGCAGGCGCACCGGCGTGAACTCGTTGTCGTGCCGGAGCAGCACCAGGGCATCCGGTGCGGCCGCGGCGAGCGCCGCGGCGAGGCGCGCGTCCCAGTCGAGGTCGGGGCTGTCGGTGGTGGTCACCCGGTCGAGACCGTCGAGGGCGACGAGCACGTCAGCGGGCTGGTGCTCACCGGCGCTCCATCCGTCGAGGGAGCCGGCGACCGCGGTGACCCCGTCGATGCCGAGGCCCGCCAGCGCGGTGGCGTCGCTCGGCGACCGGCGCAGCACGGTGACCGCGTCGAGCCGGTCGGCGAGCAGGCGCAGCACCGCCTCGTCGTGCGGCCCGACGACGAGGCCGTGGCCGCCGGAGGGCAGCAGGTCGGCGAGCAGGCGGAGCAGCACCGCACCGCCTGCCGGCGGGCGATCGGCATCCTCGTCGGTCCAGGGCTGCATCTCTCCGGGGACCACGTCCACCGCAGGTCGGTCGTGCTGGGTCATCAGTCGTTGACTCCGTCGAAGAGTAGGGACCTGATCTCGTGGGGGGGCAGCAGCCAGGGTGACCCCAGCTCGTGCGAGGTGACCTCACGGGCCACGGCCTGGTCGATGTCCTTCCCGTGCAGCTCGGGCCAGAGCCGCTCGACCCGGGCGACCCCGCCGAACCGCGGGTCCTCGCCGCCCATCGTCATCGGGTCGCCGTACACCGCGACGTCGCAGCCGACGCTCGCGCCGTAGAACACCGCGGTGGAGAGGCGGTTCGCCACGACCCGGCGGTGGCGCTGCATCGCGGCGAGCTGCTTGTGCAGGAACCGGGTGTCGGTGCCCTCGTAGTTCCAGCCCCGGCGGCCGAAGCTCACCACCTCGAATCCGGCTTCGAGGTACTGGCGCCGCACCTCGGGGCGGTCGTACTCGGTGTAGTAGAGGCTGAACGTCACCGGGCCGGGCTCGGTCTCGCGGATCTCGTCGATGAGCCGCCGGTGGTCACCCTCGATACGGCCGCCCTCCCAGCCGTGGAAGAGGAACCAGAGCGTGCCCGCACGGTCGGCATCGGGCACCGGGTTCGGGCCCTGGAGGTCGAGCAGGTAGAGCCACGGGGCGCCGATGACGTGGTGGTTGCGCCGCCCGAGCGAGTACCCCCGTCGCATCGGGGCGTCGCTCCACACGAAACGCCAGGCGCCGTCGAAGAACTCGTGCTGCGGGTTCCAGCCACAGCCGACGTTCCACCCGTGCTGCAGGTAGCCGCGGATCCGCGGTGGCCAGTCGTGGCGCAGGCCCGCGTACTGGGCGAGCACGTGCGCCTGGCCGTAGTAGTGGTTGTGATGGTGCATCGGTTCCTCGTGCGGACGGTGAGACGGGCCGGGTGGATGGACGTGGCGGCTCAGCCGCGGGAGCGGGCGTGGACGTCGAGGTGGAGGATCTGGCCCGGCGCGCGCACGAGCGCCTCGCGGTCGCGATGCGTGGCGCGCACGGGCAGCGACCCGAGCAGGAACTGGTCGGCGCGCACGGTGTGGTCCTCGCCGTCGCGCTGCTCGAACAGCGACCACCGCCCGATCCGGGCCGAGAGGTCGCTGTCGTCGTCGGGGATGTCGAGGAGGCGGGCGATGTCGACGACGGCCCGCCACCGCCTGGTGGCGTCGTCGACCCGGACCTCCGGCACGACCTCGTCGGCGTCGTCACTCTCGCCGTGGAACCAGCGCCAGGCCACCGACACCGGCCCCGACCCGGGGGGTACCGGCCCCGACACCGTGAGGTGTCCGGCGTCATCCCGGCCTCCCGGTTCGACGGTCACCTCGTCGGCGATCAGCCGCGGGGTGTACAGCAGCACGTTGACCCGGCCGGCCGGGGAGCGGGTGACACACACCAGGTGGTCGTCGTGCCGCACGGTGCGTGACCCGTGCGGTGCGACCCAGAGCACCGTCTCGGCCGCAGGTGCCTCCGGCGCCAGGGCACCGGCGGGCGCTCCGGCATCGGGCGCTACGGCATCCGCCGATGGCGCCGGCCCCACGACACCGGGCGCCGCCTCGTCGAGGAGCGGTTCGAGCTCCAGCGGGCGGGTGTTCGTCGGCATGAACGGGTCGTCCTCGACGACCCCGGCCACGACGTCCCGCGCTCGCAGCCGTGCCCGGAGCATGGCCGGGTCGCTCGGGTCGACGACCGCCGGCACCGAGACCGCGGGGGAGTGACGATTGCCGGGAAGGGAGAGCATGCGGCCGCTCCGTGGCTGCGGCCCCCGGGTGCGGATGTCGAGTAGCACGTCGTCGCCGTCGACGTCGACGGCCACCAGCCGGGGCAAGTCCTGCACCAGCACCACCACGAGCTCGCCCTTGGTGGTGGTCGTGGGTTGCGCCCAGGTGTCGTCGTCGATCGCGGCGCCGGGCGCCCAGCGGGCCCCGTCCTGCGGGCCCCGGAGCGGGTTCTCGCTGTAGCGCCCTGCCTCGGTGACCGACACGACGAACGAGCCGAGCGGCTCACCGGCCCGGGCGAGCGCGAGCAGCTCCTGGTGCGGTACGACGACCTCGACACCGACCGGCCGGCTGCTCAGGTGGCTGTCCTCGGTGATGAACCGGCGCACCGGGAGGTCGGTCCACGAGCGTCCACGGCCGAAGCGCACCCGCACGCGAGCACGCTCGGTGGTGGGCACGTGCCGGATCTCGGCCGTCCCACGCACCACGAGGTCGTGGCCCCGCCAGGCCACGGACGTGACCGACGTGCCGAGCGAGACCTGGCGCCACGGCACGGCGTACAGCGAGCGGGGGATACCGCGCCGTCCGCGCCCGGGGAACGGGAACTCGAGCCGGCGGGGTCGCCACGGATGCCGTACCGCGCGAGCCCGCCCGGACAGCCCCACCTCGGCGCGGTACCGGGCCAGCTCACGCAGCAGCCGCACGTCGCGCGCCCGGAGTGCGTGCAGCTGGATGCGGTCGTAGACGTGGCGCCGGGCGTGGACCTCGGGCGAGATCCGGTCGGCGAGCCGCAGGCCGAGCTCGAGGAGGAAGTCGGTCTCGTCGTCGGGGACCGTGCCGAAGGACTGGTAGATGGTCAGTAGGTCGGCCTCGGCGAGGGCGTTCTCGGTCTCGAGCCGCACCGCCCGGAAGGCGGGGTCGAGGTCGTCGAGCACCATCTCGGCCGACGTGACGCGGTCGTGGAGGTTGTCGTGCTTGAACCGCAGCTGGGTGATGGAGTCGCCGGACTCCCGCTCGCGCCAGAAATAGACGGGGTCGGCGTGCACGTCCACGGTGACCGCCTCGCAGTGCGCCTTCAGCGTGACCGGGTAGTCCTCGTACCTGATCGCCGGGAAGCGGTAGCCCTGCTCGTCCCAGAACGTGCGCCGGTACACCTTGTTCCATACCATCCGGTCGCGTGCCAGCACGGGGAGCTCGGTGACGTGCGTGGCGATCCGCTTCTCCGCGAACGCGACCCGGTGGGTCCACGACTGGCGCGCGCCCGAGGAGTTGTTGAACCGCCGGGCATTGCCCGCGGCGAACGAGGACCCCGAGCGGTCGAGCGACTGGACCATGCGGGCGAAGCCGGTGCGGGTGACCAGGTCGTCGCTGTCGACGAAGGTGAGGTACTCGCCGGATGCCGCCTCGACCCCGGTGTTGCGCGCCGGGCCGAGGCCCTGGTTCTCCTGCGCCACGACCCGGAACCGCGGGTCGGCCGCGGCGAACTCGTCGGCGACCTCCCGGCTGCCGTCGAGGGAGCCGTCGTCGACGCAGATCACCTCGATGTCGGTCAGGGCCTGGTCGCGGACCGACTCGAGGCACGCCCGGATGTAGTCCTCGACGCCGTAGAAGGGGACGACGACGCTGAGTCGTGGTGCGGTGGTCACGCCAGCTGCCTCACACCAGGTCCCAGGACATCGGGGTGCCCCGAGCAACGTTGCGGGAGAACGACTTTCCCACGATCGAGTCGAAGGCGTCGGGTGGCAGGCCGCCTGCCGGCCGGATGGAGCGGACGGTGTCGGCGGTGACCGGGTCGCCGGCCTGCACGTCGGCGGTGACCCACAGCGAGCGGCGGAACCGCAGCCCCTCCGCCTCGGCGTCGCGGGCGCCGATGCGCGGGCGGCCGAGCGCCTGCCACGCCGTGCGGGTCTCGCGCACCAGCGCCGACAGCTCGGCCGGCTCGAGCGAGAACGCGGAGTCGACGCCGCCGC
Source organism: Dermatophilaceae bacterium (assembly GCA_051657965.1). Lineage (GTDB taxonomy): Bacteria > Actinomycetota > Actinomycetes > Actinomycetales > Dermatophilaceae > JBOFLG01. The sequence goes on along the minus strand of JBOFLR010000230.1, from coordinate 11,374 downwards.
CCTCGCGTGACATCGTCACGTGCTTCTCGACGAGCACCGACCCGAAGGCGACCGATGCCACGGCCGCGCCGATGCCGAGGGTGTGGTCGGAGAGGCCGACCGGCACGCCGAACGCCTCGCGCATCACCGGGATGCCGCGCAGGTTCGACGCCGCGGGGTCGGCCGGGTACGAGACGGTGCACGAGAGCAGCACGATCTGGTCGTTACCGGTGCTGCGAGCGGCGTCGACGGCCGCGGCGATCTCGCCCACCGAGGCCATGCCGGTGGAGATGACGATCGGCTTCCCGGTGGCGGCGGCGAGCCGGACGAGCGGGAGGTCGACGATCTCGGAGGAGGCGATCTTGAACGCCGGCACCTCCAGGTCGGTGAGGAAGTCGACCGCGGTGGGGTCGAACGGGCTCGAGAACGCCAGGATGCCGAGGTCGCGGGCGAGGGAGAAGATCGGCTCGTGCCACTCCCAGGGGGTGTGCGCCTCCTGGTAGAGGTCGTAGAGCCGCCGCGCGCCCCACAGCTCGTGCCCGTCGGAGAGCCGGAACGCCGGACCGTCGTGGTCGATGGTGATGGTGTCGGCGGTGTAGGTCTGCAGCTTGACCGCGTGCGCGCCGGCGTCGGCGGCCATGCGCACGATGTCGAGGGCCTGGTCTAGCCTGCCGTCGTGGTTGCCCGACATCTCCGCGATGATGAACGGCGGGTCGTCGGGGCCGACACGGTGCGGGCCGATCGTCACCGCGGGAACGGGCGCGGGCTCGATGGGCGCTGTGGTCACGACGACGAGTCTCCTTCTGCGGCGGGGCCGGTCGAGTGACCGGAGGGGTGCTGGTCGCGTTCGGCGCGGACCCGGATGACGGTGGTGGGCCGCCCGTCGACGTCGCGGACCTCGGTGCCCACCTCGGCGAACCCGTTGCGCCGGTTGAACCGCCGCACCGCTTCGTTCACCTCGAGCACCTCGCCCTCGAGCACGACGAGGCCGAGGTCGTCGAACGCGTACCGCTTGGCCTGGCGTTGCACCTCGATCCAGGCCGGCAGTAGTTCGCCGCGCTCGGCCAGGCCGTCGTTGTCGAGGTAGTAGCCCCACCAGCCGGTGCCGGCGTCGCGGTCGAGGTCGAAGTACGTGACGACCCCCGACGGGATGCCGTGGCACTCGTAGACCGTGACGAGCACCCGGTCGTCGCCGGCCACCCGGGCCCACCAGGCAGCGTGCTCCTCGGGCGAGATGACGTGCTGGGTCAGCGACATCGCCCGGACCTCGGGGTGGTTGCGCCACCGGAGCACGTCGTCCCGATCGTCGTCGGTGGCGGGACGGAGCACGACGGCGACCTCCTGGAGAATGCTGAGCGGGTGGGTGCGGCCCGCCCCCGGGGCGCGCCGGTGGGGAACACTCTCGCACACGTCCGGGCTGTTCCCCGAGTCGCCTCGTCGGCCGGCCCCGGTCCTGGCGCCGCTTCTCTGTGCAATTTCGTAACGGGGGTAACGTTGTGTTTCTCAACCGTGTCGTCAGGCGTGCACGCACCGACCTGACGAGCGCCACGACCGACGACACCCGCCCCCGACCCGAAAGCGTGGACGCATGGCTGCCCTCTCGCGCGACGAGATCCGTTCGATGATGGCCGAGGTGCTGGCCACCCAGGGCAAGCAGATGCCTGCCGACGACGGCACCGAGCTCGAGGGCCTCGGGTTCCGCTCGCTCGACTTCTCCGAGCTCGCGCTGCGAGTGGAGGACGAGATCGGCGAAGAGCTCAACTTCGACGCCCCCGAGCTGCGGCAGATCCGCACGGTCTCCGACGTCCTCGACTTCCTCGACCAGCTGCAGCAGGCGTGACGACAGGGAGTGCGGTCACCGCGGGGGTGGACAACCGGCTGTACGTCCGCGGTACGTGGCACCGGTGGTCCGGCCTGACGCCGCTCGACCTCGCCGGGCCCAGCGCCGTCGCGGTCGGTGACAACCTCGACGCCGCACGCGCGGTCTGGACGGCCGCGACCACCGGGGCCGAGGTGCTCCTCGCCTCCCGCACCCGGCTCACCTCCGAGCTGCGCAGTGAGCTGCGGCAGGCCGGTCTCGCCGTGGTCGACGGCGAGAGCGTCGAACCGGCCACGGCACCGCGCGCCGCGTCATCCGGGCGGGTCTGGCTGCTCACCAGCGGCAGCACCGGGCGGCCCAAGCGGGTGGCCCACACGCTGGCCTCGCTCACCACGGTCGGTGGCGATCAGCCGCCGCGCACCTGGCTGTGCCCCTACGCGCACGGCGCGTATGCCTGGTGGCAGGTGGTCACGCTCGGTGTGGGCCTGCCCGGCCAGGACATCTGCTTCGTCGAGCCCGACGAGCTCGACAGCTGGCCCGCCGCCGCGCGGGGCGCCGGCGTCACGGCGGCATCCGGCACGCCGACGTTCTGGCGGCAGGCGCTCTACCGCGACCCCGACGCACTCGCCGCGCTGCCGCTGGAGCAGGTCACCCTGGGCGGCGAGCCGGTCGACCAGGCGATCCTCGACCGGCTCCGCGACCTCTACCCGGACGCGCGGGTCTCGTGGATCTACGCCTCGAGCGAGGCCGGTGCCACGATCGCCGTGCACGACGGCCGGGCCGGCTTCCCGCAGGCCTGGCTGGGCCGGGAGTCACCCGACCGCGCCACGCTCTCGGTCGAGGACGGCGAGCTGCTCATCGCCTCACCGCGACGCGGCGAGGGCATCCCCGCGGTGCTGCGCACCGGCGACCGCGTCGAGATCGCGGACGGCCGGGTGCTCATCACCGGGCGGATGGCGAGCGACGAGATCAACGTCGGCGGCGCGAAGGCCTCGGCCTCCGCGGTGCGCGACGTGCTGCAGGCCCACCCCGCCGTGGCCTGGGCGGCGGTCCGCGGCCGCAGGGCGCCGATCGTCGGCAACGTCGTCAGCGCCGAGGTCGTGCTCTCCGGCGAGGCCACCGTCGCCGACCTCACGGCGTGGTGCGCCGGCCGCCTGCCCAACTACGCGGTGCCCCGGCGCATCCGGGTGCTCGACCAGATCCCGATCAAGGAGACCCTGAAGAGCGATGTCTGACACCACCCAGGCCGCGAGTCGTCACGGCGCCGTGGCCGCCATCCCCCCGGCCGAGGTCGTCGTCGTCTCCGGCGGCTCCCGAGGGCTCGGCCTGGCCATCGTCCGCGACATCGTCGGCCGCGGCGCGAAGGTCGCCGCGTTCGCCCGCACCGTGACCCCCGAGCTCGAGGCGCTCGCCGCCGAGCACCCCGAGCGGGTCGTGGCCGGCGCCGTCGACGCCACCGATGCCCGTGCGGTCACCGCGTTCGTGCGCGGCGCCGAGCAGCGCCTCGGCCCGGTCGACGCGCTCGTCAACAACGCGGCCGTCGGCCAGGACAGCCTGCACGTACACACCTCGCCCGAGCAGATCGCCCGCATCGTCGAGACCAACCTCACGGCCCCGCTGCTGCTCGCCCGCACCGTGCTGCGCCGCATCATGGCGCGCGGGGGCCGGGGCCGCATCGTCATGGTCACCTCGGTGTGCGCCCAGCGCGGGTACTCGGGCCTGGTCGCCTACTCGGCCACCAAGGGCGGGCTCGACTCCGCCATGCGGACCCTCGCCCGCGAGATGCACGGTCGGGCGCTGGTGAACTCGGTGGCACCGGGCTTCTTCGCCTCCGAGATGTCCTCGGTGCTGGGCCAGACCCAGCTCGACACCATCACCCGCCGCACCCCCAGCGGGCGGCTGGTGGAGCCCGACGACATCGTGCCGGTGGTGCGCACCCTCCTCTTCGAGGACACCAACATCAACGGCCAGGTCATCACCGTCGACGGCGGCAACAGCATCTGAACCCCGGATGACCTCGCGCTCGCCCGCCAGGCGTCCGGATGACGCCGCGCTCGCCGTGTCGGGCCGGATGCCGCGCTCGCGGTGGGGCCCGGATGACGCCGCGCTCGCCGTGTCGGACCGGATGACGCGCTCCCGGTCCGGCCCGGACGACGCCGCGCCGGCCGTGCCGAGCCCGATACCGCGGTGGGGTCCGGATGACGCCGCGCTCGCCGCGCGGCTGCGCCGCGCCGTCGCCCGGCATCCGCCCGGCATCGGCCCGGCCGCGGGTCATCGCTGCGCCGGGGCCACGCACTCTCGCACGGCCGACGGGCGGATCGTCTGCTGGTCGGTCCCGCCGGTCGACGGCCAGCGGGTCGCGGTCGACGCCGAGTGCGCCGACGCGGCACTGCCGCCCGCACTCGCCCGGCGCTGGTCGGGAATGCTCCCGGGATGCCTGCCCGACTGCTCTTCGGCGGATCGGTCGCCCGGAGAGCCGCCGGCCGGCTGGTCGACGCACCCCTCGGCCGGCCGGCCGGAGATGGCGGGGTGGCTGCGGTCGGGTGACTGCTCCGGACTGTCGCCGGAGCGTTTCGTGCTGGCGTGGACGGCCACCGAGGTGGCCGCGAAGCTCACCGACATGCCGGTGCTGCTGCTCGCACGGCAGGGCCCGGTGACCGCGGATGCGCTCACCGCCATGGGCCGTCGTATCGTGCTGCACCACGAGCGACGCGCCGGCCTACAGCTGTGCTTCGGGCTCAGCGCGCCGCACTGACCGTCCTGGCCCGGCCGGCTCGGTGAGGCGTCGGTTCGGCCCGGCCCGGGTGACACCGTCGCCCCGGGTGGACCGTCCGTCTCACCGCGGCCCGGTGAGCCGGTCGAGCATCAGGCGCGCACGGCGTCGCGCCGCCGGCACCGGCCGGGCGAGCTGGCGCAGCACCCGGTAGGCGGTCGAGCGCTCGACGTCGATCGCGCGTTCGAGCACGCCGATCTCGCGCTCCCGGGTGCGCAGCATCCCCTCGAGCCACCGCACCGTGGCGTCGCGCTCGGCGACCGCGGTCTCGAGCTCGTCGACGAGCACCCGCGCTTCGGCGAGCGAGGGCCGGCCGCCGCTGCCTGGCGCCGTGCCGCGCGGAACCGCCGGGTCGTCGGTTCCGCCCGAGCTGCCGACCGGGGCGACCTGAGACGTCGTGGCCTTCGCGGACACCGGGCTCGGCGTGCGCCCGGCCGCGGCGACCAGGTGGCCGGTGAGGGTGGCGGCGTCGGTCACGCCCCAGGGTGTGGCCAGCCCGCGCCGGACGTGCGCGGCGGCCACCGCACGGAGGGCGTCGTCGTCGAGCTCCCGCGCGAGCTCGCGGACCGCTGCCAGGTCGTGCGCGTCGAGCGCGTCGTGCACCGGCTCGCGCGCCACCAGCTCGGCCGGCACGGTGTCGAGCACCGCAGGCAGCACGAGGTCGTCTGGGCCGCCCAGCACCACCAGCCGGCCCGGGGCGAGCGCGTCGAGCAGCCCGGCGTCGGCGGCTCGCCGGCTGGCGGTGCCCGGGTCGCGCAGCGTGTCGGTGTCGCCGGCCCAGCTGGCCGCCGCAGCCGCTCGCATCGACCCGGCGGCGCCCGCCGTGACGAGCAGGCGCGGCGCGGATGCCGTGGGCCACGCACCGTAGGCGGCGCGCAGCGGCATCCCGGTGAGGTGCGCCGCGTCATCCGGGCTGGGTGGTGTCTCTCGGGAGCCGGGTGCCCCGCGGTGCCATGCCGCCGGGCCGGTGCGCGGGGACGGCGGCGCCAGCAGCGCGCCGAGCCCGGATGGGCACGGCAGGCCGGCGACCAGCAGCCCGCCGGGGCGGACCAGGGCGCCGAGGTCGGCGAGCAGGCCACGTGAACCGAGGTCGGGGGAGTCCGGTGACCGCAGCTCGGTCGGACCGCCGGGCGCGAGCACCACGTCGTAGCGGTCCTCGCTCCGGTAGCGGTCGACCACCCCGGCGAGCACCCGCACCGACCCGGCCCGGCGTGCGGTGACGCTCTCGATGCCGGCCGTGGGGTCGGGGCCGGCGGGGATGCCGGGTCGGTCCGGGCCGGCGGGTCCGCTGGTGAGGTCGGCGGGGCTCGGGGTGTCGAGCCCGCCCGGGGCGGCGAGCCCGCCCAGGGTGTTGAGCGCACCCGGGGCGGCCAGGCGGCGCGGGGTGTCGAGCCCGTCCGGGGCGGCGAGGCGGCGCGCGTCGTCGAGGCTGCGCACCAGCACGTCGACCTCGGCGCCGGCCGCACCGAGCCGCCCGGCGAGCCCGGCGGCGGGGAGACCCACGAGCAGCACCCGCGGCGTGCCCGGCGCGGCGGCGAGCACCGCGTCGGCGAGCTGCGACAGTGCGGTCGGCTCAGTCGGCTCGGCCGGTCCGGTTGGCTCGGCCGGTCCGGTTGGCTCGGACGGCGTCGTCGCCGAGCCCGGGGCGGGTGCCGGCGCGTCGGAGGTGCCTCGCGTCTCTCCACCGACCAGGCGGATGCCGGACACCTCGTCGACATGGGGGTCGGGCACGAAAGGTCCTCTCGTGAGGTCGATGGCGCGGATCGTGGCCCGGCCGTCCGGAGCCCGCACCTCGCCGGCGCGACGCGGCCTCAGGTGGATCTCGAGGAGGCCCGGCCAGGCTGATCTACAGTAGCCGCGTGCCGAGCATCGCCGCCGTGGTCCTGTCCATGGGCGACCGGCCGGAGCAGCTGCGCACCGCCCTCGAGGGCCTGCTCGCCCAGCGTGGTGTCGAGCTCGACGTCGTCGTCGTCGGCAACGGCTGGCGGCCCGAGGGACTGCCGGCCGGGGTGCGCGCCGTGCACGAGCCCGAGAACCTCGGCATCCCCGAAGGCCGCAACGTCGGCGCGCGGGCGGCCCGCGGCGACCTGCTCTTCTTCTACGACGACGACGCCTCGCTGCCCAGCCGTGACGTGCTGTCCCGGCTGGCGGCGCAGTTCGAGTCCGACCCGAGACTCGCCGTCGCCCAGCCCCGTACCGCCGACCCGCAGGGCCGCCCGACCCCGCGCCGCACCGTGCCGCGGCTCCGCACCGGTGGCGGCGGCGCGGCCGGTGAGGTCGTGGTGTTCGCCGAGGGGGTGTGCACGGTGCGTCGGCGGGCCTTCGACCAGGTCGGCGCGTGGCCGGGCCACTTCTGGTACGGACACGAGGGCATCGACCTCGCCTACCGCCTCGCCGACGCGGGCTGGCGGCTGCGGTACGTGCCCGACGTGGTCGTGCACCATCCGTCGCACCCGGCGTCGCAGCACGCGGTGTTCTACCGGATGAACGCGCGCAACCGGGTGTGGGTGGCCCGCCGCAACCTGCCCGCGCCGCTGGTGCCGGTGTACCTCGCGGTCTGGACGCTGGCGACCGTGTTCCGGGTTCGCCGGCTCGGGCCGCTGCGGGTGTGGTTCGCCGGTTTCGCCGAGGGCTGGCGCGCCGACCCGGGCCCGCGCCGGCCGATGCGCTGGCGCACGGTATGGCGCCTGACCCGGCTCGGCCGGCCGCCGGTGTGGTGACCGCGGGCCGGCTCCGGGTGGTGGTGGCGGGGGTCCGCAGCACCACCCATCTCGTGTACGCCGCGTCGTGGCTGCGGCACGCGGCCGACGACGGTGCGCGCCAGGAGATCGTGGTCGACGACCTCGGGTCGCGACCCTTCCTTGGCCGCGATCGGGTCGACCCGTCGGATGCCGTGCGCCTCCTCTCACTCGACGGCCGCCTCGACGTGCGCCCGGCGGGGTCGTCGGTGGGGTCGTCGGCGTGGTGGGCCGCCGAGGGCGGGGAGGAGAGGGTGCTGCTCTCGGTGGGTGCGCCGGCCACCAAGGCGTGGGCGCGGATGCGCGCGGCCGCGCCGGGTCGCCGGCCCGGGGTGGTCGTGGTCGACGAGGGGCTGGGCAGCTACGGCGACTGGCGTACGCGGCGGGCGGCGTGGGGCCGGCAAGGTGTGCGCGAGCCGTGGCGCACGGTGCGCGCGCTGGCCCTGGCCGGTGCCGGCCGGGTGCTCACCGACGTGCGCTGGGCGTTGTACGCGGCGGACCGGCGGGGCTGGCGGGTGGTGCCGGAGGTAGCGGGCGAGTTCCGCGCCTGGCTCACCGGTGCGCCGGCATCCACGGGGACCGCGGTACTCCTCACCCAGCCTTGGGTCGAGCTCGGCCTGCTGCCGGCGGACGAGTACGCAGCGCACGTCGACGCCGTGGCCCGGGCGTGCGCGACGCACGGGCTGCACCTTCGCGTACGGGCGCACCCGGCCGAGGACGTCGGTCGGTACACCGGATTCGACCTGGCCGACGGCGCCGGCCCGGCCGAGCTCGACCGGGCGGTCACCACTGCGGCGGTAGTGCTCGGTTCCGACAGCACGGCGCTGCTCAACACCGCCGCGGTGCACGGCACACCCGCGGTACGAGTGTCCGTGCCGGGGCTCGAGCACCTCGCCGCGGGCCTCGGGGCGCGCCAGCGCCGGCTGCTCGACGCGTACCTGCCGGCGCCGCGTCATCCGGACGATCTCGGCCCCGGCCTCGACGCCGCCGGTGAGGTCACGCCACGGTAACGATTCGCGCGGTTGGCGGCGAGGTCGGGCCGACCGGGCGGGACAGTGGAGATGTCGGGGCCCTGCGAGCGCGGGGATGCAGGAACCCCACCTCAAGCCTGGAGGCGTCCCCCGCATGCCGCACGCCCGTCGTCCGCGCGTCGTCGCACCCCTCATCGCCGCTCTCGCCGTCGCCCTGGTGGCGTCTGCGCCGGGGGCGTCCGCCCGGCCACCGTCCTCGACGACCGGGGCCGCGGGTGCGGCGGCATCGGTAGCCACCGGCGTACCCCGGGTCGAGACCATTCCCCGCCCGGCCGGCACGAGCATCGCCTTCGCCGGGCGTGGCTACGGTCACGGCCGAGGGCTGTCGCAGTGGGGGGCGAACGGTGCGGCCACGAAAGGGGTGACCTGGCCCGGCATCCTCGGCCACTACTACCCGGGCACGAACCGGGTGTGGCAGGGCAACCCGCGGATCGACGTGCGGCTCACCCAGCTCGGCGACGCAGCTCTCACCGTGGCGGCAGCGCCCGGTCTCCGGTTCAGCGACGGCAACGCCACGGTGACCCTGCCGGCGAGCGTGCGGCTGTGGCGGGTGGTGCCCGAGGGCGGCGGCCTCACGCTGCAGTGGCAGGTCGGCAGCAGCTGGGTGTCGAGCACCGGCTGGCGGCGCTGGACCCGCGGCTCGTTCTCGTTCTCGGGCCGGGGGAGCGTGCGGGCGGTGCTGCCCTCGGGCGTGCGCCGCGACTACCGCGACCGGCTCCGCGTGCATCCGTCGGGGTCGTCGGTGGTGACCGTGAACGACGTGTCCACCGAGGCGTACCTGTGGAGCGTGGTGCCCTCGGAGATGCCGGCGCTGTGGGACGCGGATGCCGTGCGCGCCCAGGCCGTGGCTGCGCGCACCTATGCCACCCGCGACCGGGTGGACGGCGGTAGCTCCCTCTACGACACCTGCGACACCACCGCCTGCCAGGTGTATCACGGCATCGTCGACCTCACCTCGACCGGTGCGGTGTCACGGCGATGGGAGCACCCGGCGAGCACCGACGCGGTCTCCCGGACGGCGGGGATCGTGCTGCACCACCGCGGCTACCCGGCCTTCACCCAGTTCTCGGCCGCCAACGGTGGGATGACGGCGCCGGGCAGCCAGCCGTATCTCGTGCGCAAGGCCGACCCGTACGACGGGGTGTCGGCCGGCTCGGCGCACGCCTGGACGACGACGGTGCCGATCGCGTCGGTGGAGGCGGACTTCCCGCGGGTGGGCACGCTGCGCGCCATCGAGGTGCTCGCCCGTGACGGTGCCGGCCAGTGGGGCGGGCGTACCACGTCGGTGCGGGTCGTCGGCTCGGCGGGCTCGGAGACGGTGAGCGGCGACACCTTCCGCTCGCGGCTCGGCCTGCGCAGCACCTGGTGGTCGGTCACCTCCTGACCCGACACCGACGCAGTAGCAGGCGGCAGCCTCTGGGGCGTGGTGCGAAGTCTCTCCGTGCGGGGCCTCGTGACGTTGTGACGCCGGCTATGACGCTGAAGTCGTCGTGGATTGCCCCGGTTTCGGCGCGGTATCCGGCGTCACAGGAGTGCATCGAGGATTCGGACCGCGTGTCGTCACAGGGCCTGGAGCCGCGGCTCCGACAGCGACACTGGCCGCCGTCTCGGGTGGCGTGTCGAATGGCTCAATGGGTCGTAGGGACGATCTCGAAACGACGCCGGCCATGCAGGCGGTAGATGGCGAAGTCCCCGTCGAGCGTGAAGATTCGTTGCTCGTCCCGCTCTTCAGCCAGTGAGACGAGACTGGCGTCCGCCAGGTCCATCGGACGGTCGGCGTACTTGTCCATCAGGGCGGCGCATCGCTCGACCGCTGACCGCGATAGTGGTGCGATATCCAGACGCCCGCTCAGAACCAGAGTCCACAGCGCTTGTCGCCCGACCGCACCTCCGGCGCGCGTCAGGAGGTACATCGCCTCGGTGAAGGCCGGCCAGGTGGTGACAAGTGGTAGCCGCAGGTGGGCCAGTGCGGCCCGGCAGCGGAGATGGTCGTCCTCGTCGGCGTCGATCAGCGCGACCAACGGGCCGCCGTGGGTGAGCGTCACGCCCGGGAAGGCGCCGGGTGACGTTCGGTGACCAGCTCGGCGAATGCCTCCCCGGTCCGTCGAGCTCGGCCGCCTCCGCCATGGACCACCCCGAGCACGTCGGCGAAGTCCTCGTCGAGGGAGGCAGCCAGGGTGGCATCGGCACGATCGGCAGCTGCCCGGCGGATGAACTCCGACAACGACTCCCCGCGGACCTCTGCGGCCTGCCGGAGTCGGGCCTCGAGATCGGGACGAAGCCGAAGTGAGGTCACGAGTACAGTCGCGTCACGGTGGTCCTAGACCGAGAGGCGCGAGGACGATCATGGGGCGACGAGGCGGGCGCGGGCCTCGGCGACTTCGAGAGGGGTGGGGGGTTCGTTGGGGAGGTCGGCGGTGGCGTCGAGGTCGATCCACTCGCCGCCGTTCGCACGGAATCTGCCGGTGAGGCGGGTCTGCACGGTGACGTTGGTGAGCGTCGGCTGCTGGTAGGTGTGGACGATGCCACCGTCGGGGTAGGGCCCGCCGGGGTCGAGGGTGGGCCCGGAGGTCTGGCCGTCGCCGAAGTGGAAGGTGTAGTCCTGGACGGCGACCTCGAACTGCACGGTCCAGGAGAGCAGCTTGACCGGGGCGCTGGTCTCGCCGGGGGCGAGGTTGCGGTCGCCTGGCCAGGTGGCTTGATAGTAGGTGGGGAGGTTGACCAGGGTGCGGTTTCCGACGGGTTGGATGGCGACGGTGGGTTTGGCGAAGGGGAGCCGGAGGAACGCGGCCCGGATCTGTGCCATGGAGGGGACGGCCGGTGGTGGGGGGACGGCGGCGGGGAGGGCGTCGAGGCGGCAGTACTCGCCGGAGTAGATCCAGCCGGCGCCGGGGCCGGCGTCCTTGCGGCGTTGCCAGAGGATGTAGAGCGGGCCGTCCGAGGGTGGGTCGCGGAACTGGCACGCCGTCAGCGCCCATTGGCAGTTGTTCGAGTCGGTGGAGCCCTCCGGGCTGGATGCGCGCCCGGTACCGCA
>JBOFLR010000229.1:0-12120 GCA_051657965.1 Dermatophilaceae bacterium | reverse complement strand
CTCCACGAGGCCAGCCGCTCGGCGATGGTGGCCGGTTCGAGTTCACCGGTAGCGACAGCGATCACCAGCTCGTAGGCCGCGTCGTCGTCCGTGACGTCGAGGCGGATGTCGTTCACCCCGTAGAACACGACGACCGCGAGCCAGCCGAGACGCTTGTTGCCGTCGACGAGCGGATGGTTGCCGACGATCGAGTGCAGAAGCACCGCGGCCTTGTCGTGGAGCGTCGGGTAGACCTCCGTGCCGAACACCACCGACTGCGGTCGGTGTGCGGCCGAGTCGAGCAGACCCACGTCGCGAACCGGCCCAACCCCGAGATCGCGCACCAGGCCGAGCAGGTCCTCGAGCGAGAGGTACTCGGTCACCGGCCGAGCCGGTCCAGGAGGTCGGCGTACCGCTCACGACCCCAGGCCGAGGCATCGCGGACCTTCGCCTCGTGCCCTCGCCGGGCCGCGGCCTCCCGGATGGCCCGCACGGTCGCCTCCTGTTTGCTCACGCCGAGCTCGTCGGCGAGTTGCGCCAGGGTGCGCTCGTCGTCATCGGTGAGTCGAAGGGTCATCGCCATGAGCGACAATGATACCAGAATGGTGGCAGAGGTTCGGGCGCAGGCACGGGTGCCGCGCGGTTCGGGTAGATCGGCCGATCGACCGGGTTTTGCGGATTCGCATGACCGCGGCCACCGGCATGACCTAGAACTGGGCCGTTCACCTCGGCCGGACCGGCCGCCATCCCAGCCCCAGAGGTCACCTCCCATGCGCCCACACCGCGTCCTCGCCGCGCTCGCCGCAGCCGCCGCCAGCATCGGCCTCGCCGCCTCCACCGCCGCCCCGGCCACGGCCGCCGCCGACTGCACCCTCTCCGTCACGAGCCGGGTCGCGATCTCCCGGCCCTACCTCGAGCTGCCGGTCCGGGCCGCCGGCGCCTGCACCCAGCCCGACGGTCTCGCGTTCTGGGAGCTGGTGCACCCGACCCAAGGCCCGGACAACGGGGTCTTCTTCGAGGGCTCGCCGTCGAGCACGTTCGAGGTCTACTCCTTCTCCGCGATCGGCACCATGCGCTGGACTCCGGGGCTCGCGTACGACGGCACCGGTAGCGAGCTCGACCAGAACACGACGTACACCACCGTCAAGCTTGCCGCCGGGGCGTGGATCTCCTCCGCTCGGACCGGTGACGTCGTGACGCTGCGCGGCACCTCGCTGCTGTACTCCGTGGACAACGACGTGTTCTTCAAGCGGTCCGCGGGCGGCGTCTTCCAGTACCGCGACATCGGAACGACCCAGTGGAAGACCCTCAAGTCGGTGTGGACCACGTCGTCGGGCACGGCGACCATGTCGTACCGGTACTCGAAGCAGCGCGACTACCGGTTCGCCCTGTACTCGACCCCGATCAGCTGGGACGTCGGCTCCGCCACCACCCGCCGCTGACCCGGCTCAGGGCTCCGCTCCGACAGCCGCAGCAGCCGGCCCGAGCGCACGAGTGCGCCCGGGCCGGCTCTGCCTCAACCGAACCGCTCACGACCGGTCAGCGCCTCGCGAAGCACGTGGTCGGCATCCACCCAGGCCCGGCGCACACCCGGGCTGAGGTCGGTGCGGGCCAGCACCGCGGATGACGCTGCCGCAGTAGCGGTCTCGACCAGGTGGCCAGGATGCAGCGCACCGACCACCCGCGACAGCGCGTCGTCGCCCACCCGGCCGCTCAGCTCGACCAGGAGGTCGCCGACCCGGTCGACGTACGGCCGCACCACGTCACGGTCGGTCGCCACCCAGAAGCCCCGGGCCACCTCCAGCGCAGCGTGGTTCGACAGCGCCGTGTCGTCGCGCAGCCGGGCCCACGCCCACGCCTTCGCCTCGGCACCCGGCCGGACCGCGCGCACGCCGAGCGCGGCCAGCGACCCGGCGAGCGAGTGGTCGGCCGCCTCGGCCGCCTCGATCTCGTCGTCGCCGAGCGCGCCGAGTGCCGACAGCCGGCGGAGCACCAGCCAGCGGAAGTCGTGGTCGCCGTCGAGCAGCGGCGGGATGCCGTCGCCCGCCGCCCAGCGCCGCAGCCGGTCGATGTCGGTGCCGGTGCGTGCCCACGCGCGAGCGGCCGCCACGGCGAGCGCGTCGGCATCCGGCCCGGATGACGCCGATGCCCGCTTCGCGAGCGCGTCGGCTGCGTCGGCGACCCGCCCGGCGGCGGCCGCCTGCTCGTCGGGTGGCAGGAAGAACGGGATGACCGTATCGGTCATCAGCAGCGAGACCCGCGCCAGCACAGCGGCGTTCGTTTCCTGGGACCAGGCGGCGGTGAACACGTCGAGCACCGACCTGGGGTCCACCACCGCGCGGCTCACCCCACCGAGGAGCGACACCCAGACGACGGCCCGGGCCGACGCGTCGGGCACGGTCGCCAGGGCCGCCGGCAGTGCGGCGAGGGTGGCGTCGTCGAGGTCGACCTCGGCCCAGGTGAGGTCGCCCGCGTTGGGCACGCGTACGGCATCCGCCGGGAGACCGGCGACACCGGGCACGGCCGCCGACCCACCCTCGAGCACCACCGGCTGGCGCAGCACCTCCGCCCCGCCGGCGAAGGCGGCGACGTCGAGGGTGTGCGGCCGGGCGACCGGGACGCCGTGCGGGTACGTGCGGGTGAGGGTGCCGTCGGGGGCGAGGGCGAGCCGGTCGGCGCGGGCGGTGCGCAGCCAGGCGTCGGCCCAGGAGTCGAGCGGCCGCCCGCCGGCGCTCGACATCGCGCCGAGGAAGTCGGCCAGGTCGGCATTGCCGAACGCGTTGTCGCGCAGGTGGTTCCGCACACCGGTGACGAACGCGTCGTCACCGAGGTAGGCGATCAGCTGGCGGATGACGGACGCGCCCTTCGCGTAGCTGATGCCGTCGAAGTTGCCCAGGGCCGAGATCGCGTCGGGGGCCGGCGAGCCGGCCACGGGATGGGTGCTCGGCGCCCGGTCCGCGGCATATCCCCACAGCTTGCGGACGACACCGAAGTCGACCCACGCGCCACGGTGGACGCCGGTCTCCACGAGCGCTCGCGCGGCCAGGTACTCGGCGAAGGACTCGTTCAGCCAGAGGTCGTCCCACCACCGCATCGTCACCAGGTCGCCGAACCACATGTGCGCCATCTCGTGCGCGATCGTGGTGTCGCGCACCGAGATCTGTTCCGGCGTGGCCACGCCGCGGTAGACGTACTGGTCGCGGAAGGTCACGCAGCCCGGGTTCTCCATCGCGCCGGCGTTGAACTCGGGCACGAACACCTGGTGGTACTCGCCGAACGGGTACCGGATGCCGAACAGCCGGTGGTAGTAGTCGAAGCAGGCCGTCGTGGTGGCGAGCATCTGGCCGGCCTGACGCTCCAGGTGCGGCCCGAGCGAACGGCGGGCGTGCACGCCGAGCGGGATGCCGTCGTGCTCGCCGCGCACCGATGCCCAGGGCCCGGCACACACCGTGACGAAGTAGGAGGCGAGCGGCGGTGTCGGGGACAGCTCCCAGCGCCCGGGCGCGACCTCCGTGGCGGCGCCGTTGCCGAGCACGGTCCACCCGGCCGGGGCGGTGACGCGCACCGTGTACGGCGCCTTGAGGTCGGGTTGGTCGACACAGGCGAACACGGTCGAGACGGTGTCGAGGAACATGTGCCCGTAGACGTAGTCCTCGCCGTCGGCCGGGTCGGTGCTGCGGTGCAGGCCCTGCCCGTCGTGGCGGTAGGCCATGGTGGCGTCGACCTCGAGTACGTTGTCGGCGGCCAGGCCGTCCAGGGTGAGCCGGCCGTCATCCAGCGCGCTCGGGTCGAGTGGCTCGCCGTTGAGCACCGCGCCGTGGAGCACCCGCGGGTCCAGCTCGACGAAGGTCGAGGCGCCCGGTCTGCGGCAGGAGAACCGGATGACGGTCTGCGAGCCGAACACCTCCGGCCCACGGTCCAGGGCGAGGTCGACCTCGATCGTGTCGATGGTGAGCAGGTCGGCCCGGGCACGGGCCTCGGCACGAGTCAGCGACGGCATGACCACCACCCAACCAGAGGCAGCTCAGCTGGCCACGCGGCGGCCGCCGGGGGTCGGCGCCCAGGTGCACCGGCCGCCGGTACCGACCATCCGGAGCGCGAGGTGGTCGGCCGCCGCTCCTGCTGGCCGGTCGACGGTCTCGACAGTGTCGCCGTGGCGCCCTTCCACGTGCTCCCAACCACCGACGCGATCTACGAGACCCACGACCACCTGTGGTGGCACCACGGCATCGCCGACCGTCCGGTCAGCGCCGACTCCGGGCTCGTACACACCACTGGAGGCCTCACCGTCGACCTCTCCGACGCCGAGTCGTGCGCCGACGGGCTGCGCTGGTCGGAGGCGCTCACCCGATCCGGCGGGGAGGGCATGGTGGTCGCCATAGGACGACCTCACCCGCTCGGTGGCGGGGCTGGTGCAGCCGGGACTGAAAGGTGCGCGGTCGCGAGTACCTGCGCATCATCTAGCGCCCTGAGTACACCGAGCCCCGCCACCTGGGTCGCCTCCGGGTACGGAGTCTCGGTCACAAGCGCAGCCTGGCGCTGCCGGAGTGCACGCTCGGACTGGATCGCTCGCCCGGTTCGCCGCCGGCGAACCGCTGTGGCGGGTGCACGAGCCGGTGTTCGCCGTGCTCGCGCTCGAGTCCGAGCCGGTCGACCTGCGCCTGTGACGTGAGCCCGCCCGGTTCAGCTCGTCCGGTTCAGCCGGCCTGGCTCAGCCCGCCCGGTTCAGCCCGCCTGGCTCAGCCCGCCCGGTTCAGCCGGCCTGGCTCAGCCCGCCATCCGGGTGGCGAACTGGCGTGCGGCGAGCTGGGAGTCGAGGTCGCGGGACCGCTTCTCGAGCTCGTCCATCGTGCGTGCGCGGGCGGCATCCGGCACCGTCGTCGTGCACGTGCTCGCGAACGCGTCCGCGATGAACTCGTCGGCGGCGGCCCGGATCGGCTGCTGCTCGGAGGCCCACTGCCGGCCGGTGGACGCGACGCTCGCCTGGCGGCTGCCGTCGGCCGAGGTGAACACGAGCGTGGAGGTGCCGAAGGAGTCGCCACCGTGACCGTAGAGCGGCTTCGCCGAGCCGTCCGCGGCGGGGCAGGGGTCGGACACCTGATAGATGCCGAGCGCGTACATGCGCAGCGCCTCGAGCTTCGGGTCGGTGGTGCGGGGCCGCACCAGCTCGCTCAGCGACCGCTTCGAGACCAGCCGGCCGGCGAACAGCGCCCGGTAGAACGCCGCGATATCGGGGGCGTTCGCGACCACCGCCCCGGCCGACGAGAGGATGGTGAGATTGGTCGGGTCGAAGTTGTACGGACGCTCGTAGGTGCCGTAGTCGCTGAGGTGGTCGCGGCCGGTGAAGCCACGCCCGGAGTCGTCGAAGCGCGCGGTGCTCATCCCCGCCGGCTGGAAGACGCGCTGCTCGAGCAGCCCGGCCATCGACCGCCCGGTGGCCTTCTCGAGCATCATGCCGGTGACGACGTAGTTGGTGTTCGAGTAGCCGAACCCGGTGCCCGGCTCGAACAGCATCGGCTGGGTCAGGGCGGCGCGCACCAGCTCGGCGTCGGTGCGGGTGCGCTTCAGCGCCGCCAGCAGACTCTCCACCGTCGTGACGTCGGCACCGAGCGCCGGGGCGACATAGTCGGGCAGGCCGCTGCGGTGGCTGAGCAGCTGCTCGAGGGTGATGTCCTCGTGCTCGGGGACCAGGCCGGGCAGGACGTCGCCCACCGTGGTCCGCAGGGTCCAGCGACCGCGGTCGACCTCCTGCATCGCCACCGTCGCGACCATCGCCTTGGTGACGCTCGCGACCCGCACCCTGTCGCGGGCCCGGGCCGGCTGCGCGCCGTCGATGGTGCGCACCCCGGCGGCTCCGGCCCAGGTCGACCTGTCGGCGCCGCGGCTGTACCCGACCGCGCCGATCGCCCCGGCCGCGGTGACCGCGTCGAGGCTCGCGTCGAGCTGGTCGGCAAAGGCGGACTCCACGGCCGGCACTGCCTCGACCGGCGCTCCCGCGGTCGGCGCTGCCGCCGCAGGCGCCCCCTGCGCGGTGACCGCGGCGAGCGCTCCGGCGAGCAGTACGGCGGCGAAGCGACGTTTCCCGGTTTTCGGGCGCATGAATGTGACCATGACGCGTTTCCTCCTGAATGACGATGCACCACGGCTTCCCCGTCGGCGCCACGACCTGTCTACGGGTGACGGCGTGGCCGCCACCTCCCCCTGGTGACGGGCTCGCCCTCCACCCGCCGGAGGAGACCCCGGTGCCGTGCACGTGCACTCCTCACGCCGCGCGATCCGCGGGACGGCCGGTGCTGTCGCCCGGCCCCGCGGAGGGCAAGCGGGGCCGGTCCGTCGTCACGACAGGCGAACGGCCTGGAAGAATGCCGGGGCGACCCGACGGATCTGGTCGGGGTCGGATCCCGCTCTCCAAGGCCTGGCGGACTCGCGGGCTGAGCCACCGGCTCACGACCACTACCTCGG
Source organism: Dermatophilaceae bacterium (assembly GCA_051657965.1). GTDB lineage: Bacteria > Actinomycetota > Actinomycetes > Actinomycetales > Dermatophilaceae > JBOFLG01. The sequence continues at coordinate 5,679 of JBOFLR010000229.1, read as the reverse complement.
CGTGCCCGTTGATCCGACGGATCAGCTCGACGATCGGCACGAGCGGTGACTCCACCCGTGCTGGTGTCAGGATCTCCTCCGCCCGGACCAGTACCGGACCAGACCCGGTCTGAGTCGCCTGATCGACGACCGTGACCATTGCATCCGCAGCGGGCGTCGTCTCCGTGGCGGCCACGACCGGAGCCGTAATGGCCCCCACGCGTCCGGACGGCACCGAGGAGGTGTAGGGCGTCACGTCGTACCCATCGAGGGTTGCGGCCAGCGCTTGAAGACCCTCGCTGAGCAGGCCTGACGCCAAGGACGGCTGATTGGCAAGTTCGTCCACGAGAGAAGTTCGCCACGAGTCGGCAAAACTCTTCTCCAGGCAAAGTTGCCTTGATCGTCGAGGCACGCGGCTCTTCGCGCGCAACCGTGGCGACCACGCCCGGACATCCCGTGCGGCTACTACCGTTCGACGCGACCGACAGGGCCACAGCGGATGCCGCCATCCGACGTGACCGTCTGCCGGTGCGGTCAGGTCACGAGTCGGTCTCGGCTCTTGACCGAAGAAAGTTAGTAAAGTGTACTAACCCTCCATGAGCCCGGTGATGCGACACAGCCGGCCATCGACCGCGGTGCTCCCGGCCGACGGCCGGCGCCAGAACCTGTCGCTGGTGCTCCAGACCCTGCGCCACCGCGGGCCGACGAGCCGGGCCCAGCTCGCGCGCGACGTGGGGGTCACGAAGGTGACGATGTCGGACCTCGTGGCCGAGCTGATGGCCGACGGGCGGGTCGTGGACGTCGGTCCCGCCGAGGCGGCAGGTCCCGGCAAGCCGGCGATGCTCGTGGACCTCGACCGGGAGCGCCTGCTCACCCTGGCCGTCGACCTCTCGGTGCCTGCCCGGCTCCGGGCGGCGGTGCTCGACGTCACCGGCGAGGTGGTCGTGCGTCAGGAGCGAGCCGCCGCGGTCGACGCCGCCCAGGGCCGCGGCGTCGACCCCGGTGTCGTCATCGATCTCGTCCGCGACGTGCTCGACGCCTCGCCGGGCCCGGTACTCGGCATCGGCATCGGCACGCCCGGCGTCGTCGACCCCGACGGTGTCGTCCGTACCGCCCCCAATCTCGGCTGGACCGACGTGGCGCTTCGTGAGCTGGTCGCCGATGCCACCGGGCTGCCCGTCGTCGTGGCCAACGACTCCGACGCCGCCACCCGCGCCGAACTCAGCGCGTCGCCGGGCAGTGAGGACATGGTGCTCGTGCAGGTCGGCCGGGGCGTCGGCTGCGGCGTCGTCACCGGCGGCCAGCTCGTCGCCGGAGCCCACCACGCCGCGGGCGAGATCGGGCACGTCACGGTCGGCACCGACGGTGGCGAGGTGTGCTCGTGCGGTCGCCGCGGCTGCCTCGAGACCTGGCTCTCGGCACCCCGGCTGCGTGCCGCACTCGCCGGGTCGGATGCCGTGGAGCACCCTGCGCTGGCCGACCACGCCGAGGCCGCCGGGCAGCGACTCGCGGTGGCACTGGCCCCACTGGTCGCCGCCCTCGACCTCTCCGAGGTCGTGCTCGCCGGCCCTGACGAGCTGCTCGCTCCCCTGGTCCCCGTCGTCGAGCGCACCCTCGCCGCCCGGTTGCTCCCCTCCCCCACCACCCCGCTCTCGGTCCGCCTGGCCGCCTCACCGCACGACATCGTCCTGCGTGGAGCGGCCGCACTGGTCCTCTGGGACCGCCTCGGGGTCGTCTGACCCTCGCTACCATCCCCACCCGAAAGGAACGACCGCGATGAACCGGCGCCTCCTCCTCGTCTCCCTGACGAGCGTCGCCCTCGCCCTCTCCGCATGCGCGGGCGAAGACACCAGCACCCCGGACCAGCCGGCCGCCACCGACAAGGCGGCCAACGCCGGGAAGACCGTCACCCTGTGGCTCGCCGGTGGTGACACCCCCGACGAACTGCGCACCTATCTCACCGACACCTTCGAGGACCGCACGGGCGCCACCCTGACGATCGAGGAACAGTCCTGGGGTGACCTGGTCACCAAGCTGACCACCGCGTTGCCGGATGCCGCGAACAGCCCCGACGTCGTCGAGCTCGGGAACACCCAGAGCCCGACCTTCACCAACGTCGGCGCCTTCCTCGATGTCTCGGACATGTACGACGAGCTCGGCGGGGACAAGCTGCTGCCGTCCTTCGTCGAGGCCGGTTCGGTCGACGGCAAGAAGTACGCCCTGCCGTACTACTTCGGGTCGCGCTACGTCTTCATGCGCAAGGACGTCTGGAAGGAGGCCGGGGTCGAGCAGCCAGGCACGCTCGAGGAGTTCAACACCGCCGTCACGACGATCACCCAGAAGAACCCGCGCAAGATCGCCAACTTCTCCGGCTTCTTCCTCGGCGGCCAGGACTGGCGCAACGGCATCTCCTGGATCTTCGCCAACGGCGGCGAGCTCGCGAAGAAGGAGAACGGGAAGTGGGTCTCGACCCTCTCCGACCCGAACACGCTCAAGGGTCTGGAGCAGGTGCAGGCCATCCAGCGCACGGCGAGCAAGGCCCCGGCAGACGCCAAGGACCAGACGCCGTGGCTGTACCTCAACGACACCGACCAGATCCTCGACGAGAACCAGAAGCCGACCGGTGGCACCACCTCGCTCGCGGCCGCGACGATCATGGCTCCCGGCTGGGCGCACTTCTCCATCGGCGACCTGACGAAGAAGGACGGCAAGGACGTGCGGGAGTGGAACCCCGCCAAGTTCGGCACCTTCGTCCTGCCCGGCAACGACGGCGAGCCGGCACCGGTGTTCGCCGGTGGCTCGAACATCGCCGTCTCGGCGAAATCGAAGAACCCCGTCCTCGCCAAGGAGCTCCTGCGCATCGTCTTCTCGCCGGAGTACCAGACCAAGCTCGGCGAGGCCGGTCTCGGGCCGGCCAACTCCGACCACGTGAAGAGCCTCGGCGACGACGAGTTCGCGAAGGCCCTCATCGAGTCGGCATCCAACAGCAAGCTCACCCCGGCCGCGCCGGGCTGGGCGGGCGTGGAGTCGGCGATGGTCATGGAGGAGCTCTTCGGCAAGCTGCGCGACACCGACGACCTCACCGCCCTCGCGAAGGAGTACGACGCGAAGATCACCCCGATGCTGAACCAGAAGTGAGGACCCACCCGGTGGCCGGACGGTCCACGCCGTCCGGCCACCGGGGCTCGCCCCAGCCGTGAGGAACCACTCATGACCCTCGGCACCCGTCGCCTGCCCTACCTGCTGATCGTCCCAACGCTCCTCGTCATCCTCGCTGCCCTCGGCTACCCGGTCGGGTGGCAGCTCGTCACGAGCCTGCGCGAGTACGGCCTGGCGCAACAGTTCGGCGCCGCCCCGGAGTGGGTCGGCCTGGCCAACTACACCGCCCTGGTGACCGACCCCGACCTGTGGGCGGTCGTCATCCGCTCACTGGTGTTCTGCGTCGTCACCGCGGTCGTCACCGTGGTGGTCGGCGGCGGGCTGGCGCTGCTGATGACCGCGCTCGACACCTGGCCGCGGCTCGTGCTCCAGGTGGCGCTGCTGCTCGCCTGGGCGATGCCGGTGGTGGCCTCGATGACGGTGTGGGTCTGGATCGTCGACTGGCGCCGCGGCCTGCTCAACTGGGCGCTCGTCGGGCTCGGCGCCGACGGCGCGCGCGGCCACAACTGGCTCGCCGAGCCGCTGTCGTTCCTCGTCGTCGCGTCGGTGACCGTGGTGTGGATGAGCGTGCCGTTCGTGGCGCTCAGCATCTATGCCGGCCTCACCCAGGTGAGCGGCGATGTCATCGAGGCGGCGACGATCGACGGTGCCGGATGGTGGACTCGGCTGCGGCACATCGTCGTCCCGCTCGTCCGCCCGGTGCTCTCCATCGTCCTACTGCTCCAGCTGATCTGGGACCTGCGGGTCTTCGCCCAGATCAAGCTGCTCCAGGATGCCGGTTCCGTCGCCACCGAGACCGACCTGCTCGGCACGTTCGTCTACCGGGTCGGCACCGGCACCGGCGACTTCGGCACCGCCAGCGCGGTGAGCGTGCTGATGCTCGTGCTCACCGTGGCCCTCAGCTGGTCCTATGTCCGCTCGCTCGTCCGGGAGGAGTCCTGATGCGCCGTTCGCCGGCCGCCCGCGTGACGCTCACCGTGCTCGCACTCGCGCTCGCCCTGGTCTGGGCGTTCCCCGTCTACTGGATGCTGAACTCAGCGTTCCTGCCCAACGTCACCCTGCAGCGCTCCACCCCGACGTTCCTGCCGTTCGGCGGCTCGCTCGACAACTTCGGCGTGGTCACGTCCGACCCGGCGTTCCTGAGCGCCCTCGGAACGTCATTGATCGTTACTCTCGCAACGGTGTTCGCCGCGCTGGTGGTGGCGTTCCTCGGTGCTCTCGCGATCAGCCGCTTCCGCTTCCGCGGCCGCACGTCGTTCGTCGTGGCGCTGCTCCTCATCCAGATGCTGCCGGCCGAGGGGCTGTTCATCGCGCAGTACAAGATGATGTCCTCGCTCGGCCTGCTCAACCGTTCGCTCGCGCTCGCCGCGCTGTACACGGCGGCCGTCGTGCCGTTCACGGTCTGGATGCTGCGCGGGTTCGTCGCCGGGGTGCCGGCCGAGCTCGAGGAGGCCGCCATGGTCGACGGCCTCTCCCGCACCCAGGCGTTCCTGCGGATCACCTTCCCCCTGCTCGCCCCCGGCCTGGTGGCGTCGGGCGTCTACGCGTTCCTCCAGGCGTGGAACGAGTTCACCGTCGCCCTGGTCGTCATGACCGAGGAACAGTCGCGCACCCTGCCGCTGTGGCTGCGTGGGTTCGTGCAGGCCAGCGCGAGCCGCGAGACCGACTGGGGCCAGGTGATGGCCGCCTCCACCCTGATCGCGCTGCCCGTCATCGTGTTCTTCTTGCTCGTCCAGGGCCGGCTCAGCAGCGGCCTGGTCAGCGGGGCGGTGAAGGGATGACGCCGGCCTCGCCCTCCGGGTCCATGGCATCCGCCTCTCTCGCGCACGACGTCGCCGCGACCCTCCAGCCCGGGTTCTCGGGCACGACCGTCCCAGGGTGGCTGGCCCGAGCCGGCGACCACGGGCTGGTGTCCGTGTGCCTCTACGGCGACAACACCGACGACGATGGCCTCGCGACGGCCGCCGCCGCGGTGCGGCGCGTCATCCCCGGGGTCCTGCTCGCCGCCGACGAGGAGGGCGGCGACGTCACCCGGGTGCACTATCCCGGCGGGTCGCCCGCGGTCGGGAACGCCGTACTCGGCCGGCTGGACGATCTGGACACCACTCGGGCGGCAGCGGCGGCCATCGGCGCCGACGTGCGTGCCCTCGGCATCGGCCTCGACTTCGGACCGGTCGTCGACGTGAACTCCTCGCCGGACAACCCGGTGATCGGCGTACGCAGCTTCGGTGCCGACCCGGCGCTCGTGGCTCGGCATGCCAGCGCGTGGGTGGCCGGCCTCCAGGCAACCGGCGTCGCGGCCTGCGCCAAGCACTTCCCCGGACACGGCGACACCGTCGTCGACTCCCACCACGGCCTGCCGCGGGTCGACGTGCCACTCGAGGTGCTCCGCGACCGCGAGCTCGTGCCGTTCCGGGCCGCGGTGGCGGCCGGTGCAGCCGCGGTGATGACGTCACACATCGTGGTCCAGGCTCTCGACCCCGATCGCCCGGTGACGTTCTCCCCCAGGGCGATCGGCGTGCTCCGCGACGAGCTCGGCTT
>JBOFLR010000228.1:0-7926 GCA_051657965.1 Dermatophilaceae bacterium | reverse complement strand
CCGTGACCAGCGCGCCGGCCGCGCCCCAGGCCGCCAGCACCCCCCATGCTGCCCATGACCAGCTGCCGTCGACCAGTGCCGCACGGACCGCGTCGCCGAGCGCCCCCGAGGGAAGCGCGCGAGCGACCGACCCGACGATCCCGGGAAGCCGGTCGGTGGTTACGACGACGCCGAGCCCGAGGAGCAGCACCCACAGCAGGTTCGCGACCGCCAGGACCCCCTCGGCCCGCACCGTGCCGGCCAGGAGCAGCGCCAGGGAGACGAAGGCCGCTACACCGAGCAGCAGCGTGATCGCGGCCGGGAGCAGGCTCGGTGCCGACGGCCGCCATCCCAGCGCCAGTCCGAGCCCGCCGAGGACGACCAGCTGCGTCGCGAGGACCGCGAGGACGGCCAGGGCCTTACCGGCGAGCAGTCCGCTGCGGCCGAGGGGGGTGGTGCCGAGGAGCAGCAGTACGCCGGCCCGGCGGTCGAACCCGGTCGCGATGGCCTGCCCGGTGAACGCCGTCGACACGACCGCGAGCGCCATGGCGCCCGCGACGGCGAGGTCGACCCGTCGCCCCGGGCCGAGGTCAGGCAGGTCGGTGAGTGCGAGTCCGGCGAGAGTGAGCGCCGGCAGCAGCAGCGACACCAGCAGCTGTTCGCCGTTCGCGAGCAACAGCCTGGCCTCGAAGGCGGCGCGAGCGAGGACCCGGCGGCGTACCGATGCCGGTGCGCTCACCGGACGCCGCCGTCGGTGAGCGCGAAGTAGGCGTCCTCGAGACTGCGGGCGCCCCGTACGTCGGCCAGCGTGCCGTCGGCCACGACCTCCCCGCCGGCGAGGATGACGACCTGCTCGGCCACGCGCTCGGCCTCCTCGAAGGAGTGCGTGGTGAGCACGACGCAGACTCCACGATCGGCCTCCTCGCGGACCAGCCGCCACACGTCGAGCCGGGCGTGCGGGTCGAGGCCGGCGGTGGGCTCGTCGAGGAAGAGCACCTCCGGGTCCCCGACGAGAGCAGCGGCCAGGGCGACCCGTTGCCGCTCACCCCCCGACATCCGCCGCACCGTCGTCCGCGCGACGCGCTGGATGCCGAGCCGCTCGACGAGGTCCTCGACCGGCCTCGGACGCTCGTACATCGCGGCGAGGTGGCGCAGGAGGGGCAGCGGGCGGGCGGTGCCGGGCATGCCTCCCTCCTGGAGCATCACCCCGACGCGGGCTCGATGCGCGGCGCCGGCACGCCACGGGTCGCGGCCGAGCACTCGGACCCGGCCGGCATCGGGGCGCACCAGACCCTCGAGGCACGCGATCGTGGTGGTCTTGCCGGCGCCGTTCGGGCCCAGGACCGCGGTGACGGCGCCCTCTCGGGCCGACCACGTCGCACCACGGACGGCGGGTGACCCGTCGAACGAACGATGCAGGTCGAGGACGTCGACTGCATCCGGCATGGCTCGACATCCTAGGCTGGCCACCATGCCTCGAATCGACCGGGAGGCGACGGCGGCAGTCGCCGTCGCCGCCGTTCCTGCCGTCGCCGCGCTGCTGCTCCGCCGGCCTCGGCTGGTCCTCGGTCTCGGCGTGCTGCCAGCCGCCGTGGCCGCCTTCTTCCGCGATCCCGACCGCGGTCCCGACCACCAGCCGGTCCCGGTGGACGACGTGCTCTCGCCGGCCGACGGGAAGGTCTTGTACGCCGGCCCCGGGCAGGACGGCGTCGCCCCCGAGGGCGACTGGCAGCAGGTCAGCATCTTCCTCTCGGCGTTCGACGTGCACATCAACCGTGCGCCCTACGGGGGCCGGGTCACCGAGGTGTCGCACCGGCCCGGCCGGTGGCTCGCCGCGTACCGGCACGAGAGCGCCCACCTCAACGAACGCAGCGACATCGCCGTCGAGCGCGAGGTCGACGGTGGACTGCGCCGGGTGCACTTCCGTCAGGTCGTCGGCCTGATGGCGCGCCGGGTCGTCACCCGGGTGGCGGCCGGTGAGGAGGTCACCACCGGTCAGCGCATCGGCCTGATGAAGTTCGGCTCACGGATGGACGTGTTCGTCCCGCCGGAGTGCGATCTGCTCGTCGCGGCGGACGAGCGGGTGGTGGCCGGCGAGACCGTCCTCGCCCGCTGGCGGACCCCGGCCGCTCCGGCCGCTGCGGGCACCGTGGTGACCCGGTGAACGCACCCGCCGAACCTGGGCGGCGGCGCATCCTCGGGCGGTGGCGGCTGGTCTCGCCCACCGGGGCCAAGGTGGTCTCGCTGCGCCAGCTCCCGCGGCGGGAGCGTGCCCGCCTGCTCGCACCCAGCATGTTCACCACGCTGAACATGACGAGCGGCTTCGCCTCGTGTCTCCTCGCGTTCCGGGAGCAGTACACCCTCGCCGCAGCGCTCATCGGCGTCTCGATCGTCATGGACATCGCCGACGGCTACGTCGCGCGAGCCGTCGGGGCGACGTCGCCGTTCGGGGTCCAGCTCGACTCGCTGGCCGACCTCATCTCCTTCGGTCTCGCCCCGGCCGTCCTCGTGCACACGTGGGCGCTCGACGACTGGCCGGTACTCGCGTGGCTCATCGCATTCCACTGGCTGGCATGCGCGGCGTTCCGGCTGGCGCGGTTCAACGTCACCATCGACCCGCTGTCGGACAAGCGGTACTTCGTCGGCCTGCCGTCGCCGGCCGCGGCCGGTGTGGTGCTCGCGACCATCCTCGCCCTCGACCGGCCCACCTGGGGGTCGGCCGACGGGCCGTGGGCGGCGTGGTTCCCGGTGCTCGTCAGCATCGTCCCGGCGGTCCTGATGATCACGACCGTGCGGTTCCGCTCCTTCCGCAACCTTCTCGCGCCGCCGACCCCGGGTGCCCGGGTCGCCACCGGCGTGGTGGGGCTGGCGATCCTCGGAGGCGCGCTCGGCGCCCCCGGCATCACGGGTCTGACCGTGGCCTACGGGTACGTGCTGACCGCTCCGCTCGGAGTACTGACCGCGCCACTGCGCGAACGCCTCCTCGGACCGGATGCCGTGGCGCCGCCCCGGCCGCGCCTGCCGTCGGTGTTCCTTCCCCTCGACGAGGACGAGGACGAGGACGACGACGCGGTAGAGACCGTCGTCGACAGTTAGGCCACCCTTCCTTTCACGCGTGAGGATCATTTATCTAACATAGATGTGTGGTTATTTCTGACACCCCGTCGCTCGAGTCGCGAACCCGCGACCGAGTGCTGCAGGTCGTCAGCGAGGCCGGGCCGGTGAGCATCGCCGGCCTGGTCGAGCGAGTCGGTCTCACCGAGACCGCGGTACGGCGCCACGTCGAGAACCTCGCGGCGGACGGCCTGGTCGAGGCCCGGCTGGCGAGCGGCCCGCGTCGGCGCGGGAGGCCGGCTCGGGTCTGGGTGCTCACCGACGACGGGCATCGCTCCCTGGACTCGGACTACGACCATCTCGCCGGTGACGCGCTGCGCTTCATCCGCGATGCCATCGGCGACGCCGGGGTCCAGCAGTTCGCCTCACAGCGGGTCGCCGCTCTCGAGAGCCGCTACGCCGCACAGGTGGCTGCCGCCGGGCCGGACCCGGCGGCTCGCGCCGCAGCGCTGGGTGAGGCCTTGACCGCCGACGGATACGCGGCCTCGACCCGGCCGGTCGGCGAGCCGAGCAGCGAGAGCCCGCTCACCGGCATCCAGCTGTGTCAGGGTCATTGTCCCGTCCAGCACGTGGCCTCGCAGTTCCCCGAGCTGTGCGAGGCCGAGACCGAGGCGTTCTCGCGCCTGCTCGGCGGGCACGTCCAGCGGCTGGCCACCCTTGCCCAAGGCGACCACGTGTGCACCACCTTCGTCCCCACACCCAGCACATTCCCGACCACGACCCCCCGAACCCCGACTGCCGGAAGGCGGAGCTGATGACGACCTCGATCGAGGACCTCAACCCGGGCCTGAAGGGCCTCGGCCGCTACGAGTACGGCTGGGCCGACCGCGACGACGCCGGCTCCTCGGCACGTCGCGGGCTCTCCGCCGACGTGGTCGCCGACATCTCGGCGCGGAAGAACGAGCCACAGTGGATGAGCGACCTGCGCCAGAAGTCGCTGCGGCTGTTCGACAAGAAGCCCATGCCGTCGTGGGGCTCGGACCTCACCGGCATCGACTTCCAGAACATCAAGTACTTCGTGAAGTCGACCGAGCAGCAGGCCACGACGTGGGACGAGTTGCCCGAGGACATCAAGAACACCTACGACCGGCTCGGCATCCCCGAGGCCGAGAAGCAGCGCCTCATCGCCGGTGTCGCCGCCCAGTACGAGTCCGAGGTCGTCTACCACCAGATCCGCGAGGACCTCGAGGAGAAGGGCGTCATCTTCGTCGACACCGACACCGGCCTGCGCGAACACGAGGACCTCTTCCGGGAGTACTTCACGAGCGTCATCCCGGCCGGCGACAACAAGTTCGCGTCGCTGAACACCGCGGTGTGGTCGGGCGGCTCGTTCATCTACGTGCCGCCGGGCGTGCACGTCGACATCCCGCTGCAGGCCTACTTCCGGATCAACACCGAGAACATGGGCCAGTTCGAGCGCACGCTGATCATCGCCGACGAGGGCTCGTCGGTGCACTACGTCGAAGGGTGCACCGCGCCCATCTACCAGAGCGACTCGCTGCACTCGGCGGTGGTCGAGATCGTCGTGAAGAAGAACGCCCGAGTGCGGTACACGACCATCCAGAACTGGTCGAACAACGTCTACAACCTCGTCACCAAGCGGGCCACCTGCGCCGAGGGCGCGACGATGGAGTGGATCGACGGCAACATCGGCTCCAAGGTGACGATGAAGTACCCGGCGGTCTTCCTGCTCGGCGAGCACTCCCGCGGTGAGACCCTGTCGGTCGCGTTCGCCGGCGAGGGCCAGCACCAGGACGCCGGCGCGAAGATGGTGCACGCCGCGCCGCACACCAGCAGCCAGATCGTCAGCAAGTCGGTGGCACGCGGCGGCGGCCGCACGTCGTACCGCGGCCTGGTCCAGGTGATGGAGGGCGCCCACGGGTCGCGCAGCTCGGTGGTCTGCGACGCCCTGCTCGTCGACACGATCAGCCGCTCCGACACCTACCCCTACGTCGACATCCGCGAGGACGACGTGCAGATGGGGCACGAGGCGACGGTCTCGAAGGTGTCCGAGGACCAGTTGTTCTACCTCATGTCCCGGGGGCTCGCCGAGGAGGAGGCGATGGCGATGATCGTGCGCGGCTTCGTCGAGCCGATCGCCAAGGAGCTGCCGATGGAGTACGCCCTCGAGCTCAACCGGCTCATCGAGCTGCAGATGGAAGGGGCAGTCGGCTGAACACCCCACGAAGTTCTTCCCACGCGAAGCGTGGGACCCGCCCCGCTTCGCTCCTCCAGATACTTCGCGAGGTCCCCGAATGAGTTTGCTGACCCCACAGCGGCCCGTCCCGGGCGAGCACTCCCACGGTGCCGTGGTGCCCGACCGGTCGCGCGCCGAGCGCATGGCGTCCTTCGACGTCGCCGACTTCCCGACGCCGCACGGCCGTGAGGAGGAGTGGCGGTTCACCCCGGTGGACCGGCTCGGTGGGCTGTTCCGCGACGAGGCCGCCGCAGCGCGTCTCGACCGATCGCAGGATCTCCCCGAGGGCGTCACGCTCGACACGCTCTCCGTCGCGCAGTGGCGTGCGCTCGGCGTACCACCTCCCGCCGACCGGGCAGCGGCCGTCGCGGCCGCGCACAGCGGCGGCGTGACCGTTCTCGACATCCCGGCCGAGGCCGAGCTCGCCGCGCCGGTGCGCATCGGCCTGACCGGCACGGCGCCAGCCGTCGTGCACGGCCACCTGCTCGTGCGTGTCGGGCGGTTCGCTCGCGCCACGATCGTCATCGAACACACCGGGACGGCGGAGTACACCGAGCTGCTCACCGTGCTCGCCGGCGACGGCGCCGAGGTCACCGTCGTCACCCTGCAGGAGTGGGATGACGCGGCGCACCACGTCGGCCAGCACGACGTGGTCGTCGGTCGGGACGCCACCGTGCGGCACATCGCCGTGACCCTCGGCGGCGAGATCGTCCGGCTGAGCACCAACGCCTCCTATGCCGGTCCGGGCGGCTCCTTCGAGGCGCTCGGGGTGTACTTCGCCGACGCCGGACAGCATCTCGAGCATCGGCTCTTCGTCGACCACGGTCCGGCGCACTGTCGCTCCAACGTCGAGTACAAGGGCGCGCTGCAGGGCGAGACCGCTCGCACGGTCTGGGTCGGCGACGTCCTCATCCGGGCCAGCGCCGAGGGCACCGACACCTACGAGCTGAACCGCAACCTCGTGCTCACCGAGGGCGCCCGGGCCGACTCGGTGCCCAACCTCGAGATCGAGACCGGTGAGATCGAAGGCGCCGGGCACGCCTCAGCGACAGGCCGATTCGACGACCAGCAGCTCTTCTACCTGATGGCGCGCGGCATCCCCGAAGCCGAGGCGCGCCGCTTGGTGGTGCGCGGGTTCTTCGCCGACGTCGTGGCCCGGATCGGCGTCCCCGAGGTCCAGGATCGCCTGATGTCCACGATCGAGGCCGAGCTCGCCACCGCGGAGCAGGTCGAGGGGGCGGCGTGAGCACCCCACGAAGTTCTGCCCACGTACACCGTGGGACCCGCGCCGCTTCGCTCCCCCAGATACTTCGCGGGGACCCCGCATGACCGACCAGCTGACCGACCGGGGCTTCATCAGGGTGTGCCGCCTCGACGAGCTGCCCGAGGTGGGCGCCGCGCTCGCCGAGGTCGAGGGCCGGCGGGTGTCGGTCGTGCGCACCGACGACGGCGACGTGCACTGCGTCGACGACACCTGCAGCCACGCCAACGTCTCGCTCTCCGAGGGCGAGCTCGACGGCTGCACGCTCGAGTGCTGGCTGCACGGATCCCGCTTCGACCTGCGCACGGGGGAACCCACCGGGCCGCCGGCCATCGTCCCCATCGCCGTCCACACCGTCCACATCGAGGGCGACGAGGTTCTCGTGCGCCTGTCCGAGGAGAACTGAACCATGTCAACGTTGGACATCACGGACCTCCACGTCACCGTCGAGACCGAGCAGGGCACCAAGGAGATCCTCCGCGGCGTCACGCTCGCCATCCGGTCCGGCGAGACGCACGCGATCATGGGACCCAACGGGTCCGGCAAGTCGACCCTGGCCTACGCCGTCGCAGGCCACCCCAAGTACACCGTCGCGTCCGGGTCGGTCACCCTCGACGGCGAGGACGTGCTCGCGATGAGCGTCGACGAGCGTGCTCGCGCCGGGGTGTTCCTCGCGATGCAGTACCCGGTCGAGGTGCCCGGCGTCACGGTCTCGAACTTCCTCCGTACCGCCAGGACCGCGGTCGACGGCGAGGCGCCGAAGCTGCGCACCTGGGTCAAGGACGTCAAGCAGGCGATGGCCGACCTGCGCATGGACCCGGCCTTCGCCGAGCGCAACGTCAACGAGGGTTTCTCCGGCGGTGAGAAGAAGCGACACGAGATCCTCCAGATGGAACTGCTCAGGCCGCGCATCGCCATCCTCGACGAGACCGACTCGGGCCTCGATGTCGACGCCCTGCGCGTCGTCTCCGAGGGCGTCAACCGCGCCAAGGAGACCACCGGCACCGGCGTCCTGCTCATCACGCACTACACGCGGATCCTGCGCTACATCCGCCCCGACTTCGTGCACGTGTTCGTCGACGGCCGGATCGCCGAGGAGGGTGGCCCCGAGCTCGCCGAGCGCCTGGAGGCCGAGGGCTACGACCGCTACCAGGCGCAGTCCGCCGGAGCTTGACCCGATGACGACCGCCCCGTTCACCGACGAGGAGCTGGCCCGGCTGCGGGCCGACTTCCCCATCCTCTCGCGCACCGTGCGCGGGGGGCACCCGCTGGTCTACCTCGACTCCGGTGCGACATCGCACAAGCCGCGCCAGGTGCTCGACGCGGAGCGGGCGTTCTACGAGCACACCAACGCCGCCGTGCACCGCGGCGCGCA
>JBOFLR010000227.1:0-7298 GCA_051657965.1 Dermatophilaceae bacterium | reverse complement strand
TACCTCGGGCGGGTGTCGGCCACGACCGGCGCGCTCGACGTGAGCTTCTCCGGGCAGACCTCCGCGCTGGTGCGCGCCCTCGCGCTCAGCGCCGACAGCGGCACGCTCTACGCCGGCGGCGACTTCACCAGCGTGTCCTCGCGGTCGGTCAGCACGGCCGGTCGCGGCCGGGCGGCGGCCTTCGCCACGGCGTTCGGTGACGTGCAGTCGTGGAACCCGTCGGCGAACGGCGTCGTCCGCGCGGTCGTGGTCGAGGGCTCGACCGGGATGGTCCACGTCGGCGGTGACTTCACCTCGATCGGCGGCCAGGCGCGCACCGCCTACGCCACCCTGAACGGGTTCGGCGCGGCCACCTCGCGCGACCTCGGCCTGTCCCTCGCGCACTGCCCCCACGACACCAAGTCGGTCTACGGGTTGCCGGCGACCTGCCCCAACACGGTCGACACCATCGACGTGTCCGCCGGCCGGCTGCTCATCGGCGGGCAGTTCGGCCAGGTGCTCGGCCAGCAGCGGCACCACTCCGCCGAGATCGACCTCGCGAGCACCACCGTCACCGGCTGGAACCCGGTGACGGGCAACCGGGTGTACTCGCTGCTGCGGCTCGACGACGAGATCGTCGCCGGTGGCGCCTTCACCAGCGTCGGTGGCCTGATCCGGCGCGGGCTCGCGGTGATCGACCTCAGCACCGGGCAGGCCGACCCGGCGTTCCGGGCCGACGTCGACCGGATGGTGCTCGACCTCGAGCCTACGGCCGACGGCTCCGCGGTGTACGTCGCCGGCGACTTCACCAGCGTGGGCGGCGTGGCACGCAACAAGGTCGCCAGGGTCAGCACCAGCACCGGCGCGGTGGCCAGCTTCAAGGCCGGGCTCAACAACACCGTCATCCGGCTCGGGCTGAGCGCCGACGGCGTCTACGTCTCCGGCAAATTCACCAAGGTCGGCACGACCCAGCGGCTGCACGTGGCCAAGCTCGACCCCACCACAGGCGCGCTCGACCCGGCCTGGGTGGCCGACACCTGGGGCCCCGACGGGCGGCTCCGGGCGAACGGCATGGTGCAGGGCCTCGAGGTCGCTCCGGACGGCTCGAAGGTCTACCTCTCCGGGCCGTTCACCACGGTGAACGACACCAGCGTCGCCGGCGGCATCGCCGTGGTGAGCGGCGCCAGCGGCGCCCTCGACGCACGCCGGCTCGGCGGGGTGCTCGGCTGCAGCTCGGTGGGGCCGTGGATCAACCGCATCTACCTCTCCGACGACGGTCAGCGGCTGTACGGCGGTGACGTCTGCCCCGACTACATCTACCAGTACGACGCCGTGAACCTCGCTACGCCGACCCGGCCCACCGGACTGCTCTGGCGCACCTGGTGCAACGCCGGCATGCAGGGCACCCTCGAGGTCAACGGGCGCTTCTACTACGGCTCGCACGGCGGCAACAAGGGCAGCGGTGGTGCCTGTTGGGCCACCCCGGCCGGCACCAACGTCGAGCGGCAGCGGTTCGTCGTGTTCGACGCCGCCACCGGCAACCTGCTCGACTACGCGCCCGAGTTCGACCAGCCGATGGGCGTGTGGTCCTTCGCGGTGAGCCCGTACGGCCTGCTCGTGGGCGGCGACTTCACCTTCGCCGGTGAGAAGACCGCCATCGCGCAGGGCTTCGCGCTGATCCGGGGCACGCCGTGAGCCGTGTCCGGGCCGCGGCGGCCGCGATGACGACCGCGGTCACGGTGCTGGCCGCGCTGGTCGCCGGCCCGGGTGCCGCGGCGGAGTCGCTCGGGGCCACGACCTGGATGTCCCGGTCCTGGGGTGTCGACGGCCGGGTGTCCGAGCTGGTGCCGACCCCGCGCGGCGTGGTCGTCGGCGGGTCGTTCGGCACCGCGCTCGGCCCCGCCGGCCAGAGCCGCCCGGCCCGCGGCATGGCGCTGTGGAACCCCGACACCGGGGCGTTCGTCGACTGGCCCGTGCAGGTCGCCGGTGAGGTGCTCGCCGCCGCCGTCGACGGGGACACCGTCTACCTCGGCGGCGACTTTACCGCGGTCAACGGGTCGGCACGGCGCAACCTCGCCGCGGTGAGCCTGGCCACCGGCGCCCTGCAGGTCTGGGACCCGCGCGCGTTCGGCGTCGTCGAGACGATCGCGGTGCGGGCGTCATCCGTCTACGTGGGCGGTGCGTTCGACCAGATCCAGGACGACGCCGGCACGACGGCGGTGGCGCGGGTCGCCCGCATCGGCGCCGACGGCATCCTCGACCGCACCTGGACCGCCTCGATCGCCGCCGACGAGAGGGTGCGCGTCATCCTGCCGGCCGCGCACACCAGCGGCGTGTATATCGGCGGCGACTTCACCAACCTGTTCGGCACCTCGGCCCTGGGCCGGCTCGCGCTGGTGGGCACCGGAGCCACCGCCCTGCCCGACCCCACGTTCCGGTCGGGCAACAACAACGGCCGCAACCGCTCGCCGGTGTTCGACATCGACCTCGCCGGCGGCGGCTCGCTCGTCATCGCCTCCGGCGGGGGCGGTGGCGGGTGCACGCGGCAGGACGCCGTCACCGGCCGCACGGTGTGGAGCTACCGGGGCACCGGCGACATCGTGGCGGCGCGGGTGCTCGGCCCGAACGCGTACTGCGCGGGGCACTTCAACGGCACCGCCTCGTTCAATGGGCTCGACCGCAACAAGATCGCCGAGATCGACCTCGCGAGTGGCGCCATCGGAGCCTTCGCGCCCCGGGTCAACAGCGCCCTCGGCATCTGGGCCCTGGCGAGCACCCCCACGACACTCGTGGCCGGGGGCGACTTCACCAAGGTGAGCCAGAACCTGCAGCCGCACCTCGGCGCGTTCCGCGACCGCTCGGCACTCGCGCCCCCCGGCGCGCCGGTCGGCGTCTCCGCGGTGCCGGTCGACCGGTCGGTGACGCTCCAGTGGGGCCACCCCGACATCGACGGCGGCGCGAAGGTCGGCCGCTACATCGTGCTGCGCGAGAACGGTTCCGGCGCCTTCGTCCAGGTGGGCAACACCGCGGGCACGACGTTCACCGACACCGGCCTTACCAACGGCGTCGAGTACCGGTACGCGGTCCGAGCGTCCACCTCGGTCGGTGACGGGCCGGCATCCGCGCCGGTCGCCGCCACGCCCGACGGCGACGCCACGTTCGCACCCACGGTGCCGCGCGACTTCGCGGTCACCGGCGGCACGAGTGCCCGGATGACGTGGAGCGCGCCGGCATCCGATGGCGGGTCCGCGGTCACCGGCTACCGCATCTACCGGTCGGTGGCCGGGGATGACGAGTCGCTGCTGTCGGAGGTCGGTGCCGGTGCCCGGACGGCCGAGGACCGCACCTGCCCGGTGCAGCAGAGCTGCGCGTACCGGGTGGCGGCGGTCAACGCCGTCGGCGAGGGGCCACGGACCGCGGCGATCTCGGTGGTGGGCAACACCGGCGTGCCGGCCACGCCGGTGCTCACGGCGAGTGCCGGGCCGGGCGCGGCGGCGAGCCTGTCCTGGACGCTGTCGTCACCGGGCGCGGCACCGGTCACCCGGTTCGTCGTGCTGCGCGACGGCGTGCGTCGTACCACCACAGGCCCCGACGTGCTCTCGTTCGTCGACACCGGGCTGGTACGCGGTCGGTCGTACGTCTACCAGGTGCGCGCGGTCAACTCCTTCGGCAACTCCGAGAACAGCGACCCGCGGACCGTGGTGGTCCCGTGAGCCGGGCCGTTCGGTACCGGTGTCGGTCGCGGGTCCTCGCGGTGGTGGCCGCGGCCGGCGTGCTCACCGGTCCGGGTGCGCCTACCGGCCACGCGGCATCCGGCGACCTGAGCCCGCAGGTGTCGCGCACCTGGGGGGTGAACGGCCGCGTGCTGACCGTCGAGGCGGTCTCCGGCAGCCGGGTGCTCGTCGGTGGCGACTTCACCGCGGTGCTCGACCCGGACGGCGGCGCCCACCCGATCGGGCATCTTGCGCTGTTCGACACCGCCACAGGCGAGTTCGACACGTCCTGGAACCCCGGGGTCGAGGGTGCTGTGACCTCGGCGTCGGTCGATGGCGGCACCGTCTACGTGGGCGGGTCGTTCGGCGGCGTCGCCGGGGTGCAGCGCCGGTCGGTGGCCGCGCTCGACCTCGCCACCGCGGCCTTGCTGCCATGGAGCGTCAGCGCCGACAACCAGGTCGACGATGTCGAGGTGCGTGATGGCTGGGTCTACCTCGCCGGCCCGTTCACCGGCGTCACCGACGATCTCGGCCAGTTCGACCAGGGCTCGCTCGCCCGGGTCGACACCGCCACCGCTCGCGCCGACCGGTCGTGGACCTTCGTCGTCGACGGTCGGGCTCGTACGCTGCTCGCCCCCGCCGACCGCGACCTGGTCTATGTGGGTGGCGACTTCACCGCGGTCAACGGCGCGTCATGGGCGGGCAAGCTCACCGCGCTCTCGCGCACCTCGGCCGCCATCGACCCGGTCTTCCGCAGTGGCACCACGAACCTCCAGTACCGCGCACCGGCCCAGGACCTCGATCTGCGGGGTAACGACCTGGCCGTAGCGGTGTCGGGTTCGGGTGGAGGGTGTGCGCTGCTCGACGCCACGACCGGCGCCACCCGCTGGTCCAAACACGGCAACGGCGACATCGTGGGTGTCGCGTTCCACGGCCAGTACGCCTACTGCGGAGGGCACTTCAGCGGTACCGCGTCGTTCGACGAGGTCGACCGCACCAAGCTGGCGGCGGTCGACGTCGCCACCGGCGCGGTCGCGTCGTTCGCGCCGGTCGTCAACACCGCGCTCGGCGTCTGGGCCGTGGAGGCCACCGCCGACATGCTGGTCGTCGGCGGCGAGTTCACCAAGGTCGACACCACCTCGCTGGCGATGCTCGGCACGTTCCGCGACGTCGAGACGGTCGCCTCCCCGTCGGCCGTGCGAAACGTCTCCGCCCGGCCGGGCTCCGGCCAGGCGCTCGTCTCCTGGGGCACACCATCCGCCGACGGCGGCTCCCCGGTCACCCGCTACCGCATCCTCCGGCGTGAGGGCGCGACCACGCCGGTCGAAATCGGCACCACCACCCAGCGCTCGTTCGCCGACTCCTCGGCCCGCAACGGTCGCACCTATACCTATACCGTCGCGGCGCTCAGCGCCGTCGGACAGGGCGCGCTGTCGCCCGAGGTGTCGGCCACACCGCAGGCCGGGCTGACCTCGGTGCCGTCGGTGCCCCGGTCCTTCGCCGCCACCGGTCAGGTCGGAGCGGTTGCGCTCACCTGGGCCGCCCCGTCGAGTGACGGTGGTTCGGCGGTCACCGGGTTCCGGGTGCTGCGCTCGACTGCGGCCAACGCCGAGACGGTCTACGCGGAGCTGCCCTCGGGGACAACGTCGTTCACCGACACGGCGGTCGAGGTGGGCGTGCGGTACTACTACCAGCTGGCTGCGGTGAACGCGGTCGGCGAGGGCCCTCTCACCACCGAGAAGTCCGGGGTGCCCGCCCTGGGCGTGCCGTCGAGACCGGTGCTCTCGGCCGTGGTGACCGGAACCAGGGTCGACCTGTCGTGGACCGTCGCCAACCCGGGCTCGACTCCGGTCGAGAAGTTCGTCGTCACCCGCGACTCGGTGCGGTTGGTTACCATCCGCGACGGCACGGCAACCACCTACGCCGACACCTCGGTGGTGCGTGGGCGCACCTACCGCTACCAGGTGAAGGCCCACAACTCGGTGGGTTCGTCGCCCGGCTCGAGCACGGTGACGGTGACGATCCCCTGACCCCGGTGTGCCGGAGCTCCGGAGTCCTCGTGGTTCCTGACCAGCCAGCGGGTCCGGGTGCGGAATCCGCCCACGACACGTCGGAGTGCTGCGGAGCCTGATGGTTGATCGCCGCCGGATCCGCTCGTGGCCCCGCGTGGTGCCGCCCGGATGACGTGGAGCGCGCCGGCATCGGACGGCGGGTCCGCGGTCACCGGCTACCGCGCCTCGGTGGTGGGCAAGACCGGCGTGCCGGCCACGCCGGTGCTCACGGCGAGTGCCGGACCGGGCGCGGCGGCGAGCCTGTCCTGGACGCTGTCGTCGCCGGGCGCGGCACCGGTCACCCGGTTCGTCGTGCTGCGCGACGGCGTGCGCCGGGCCACCACAGGTGCCGACGTGCTCTCCTTCGTCGACACCGGGCTGGCCTACGACCACTGATCCTCGGGAATCACTCTTCTTAGTGGCGAGCCGGCAACTCGCGTCGAGCCAGCACCTCAACCACGACCGGAGCGGCCAACTCCACAGCGAGAAGCAGATCGTGGAATCGGTGCGGTCGACCCAGAGTGGCGCGGGTCGCGAGTCGGCCGACGCCTCCGAGAGCCATCAGACCGGCGAGCATCCGCATTCGGCCCAGGTCAGGTTCGGGCAGAGTCACGGCGTCGAGCCAGCCCAGTCCGTAGCCGGCGAACACGGGGCCCATGAATCGCACGTGTGAATCCACCGTCGCATCGCCGCTCATGCCGGGCTCCGCGGACACTCCGCCGACTAGTTGGACCGCTCCGATCGCCATGCAGGTCCATCCGGCCACACGCCCTGCAGTCCTCAGTGCCGACATGAGTTGATCCTGACATATGAGCTGCTTTCAGTCGGACGATCGACCTGGCGTGCACGGCGATATACTGTTGTCGATGTCCGTATATAGACGGAGGCAGCGATGACCAAGATTCTGGTCGACGTCGACGATGTCGCGCTGGCCGACGCCGCGGAGGTACTCGGCACCGTGACCAAGAAGGACACCGTCAACGTCGCACTTCGGGAGACAGCCGAGCGGCTACGTCGCGCCCGCGCCCTGGCCGAGCTCGTCGAGATCGGCGAGTCGGGATCCTTCGACGAGCTTCTCTCCGACCATGCCCACGCCCGCGAATGAGTGTCGCCGACTATCTGGTCGACACCAGCGCGCTCGTCCGCATCATCCGACAGCCACCCGCCCGGTCGCGCTGGCAGGCACAGGTGGAGGCCGGCCTGATCGCTGTGTGTCCGGCAGTCGAGCTGGAGATGCTGGTGACGGCGAGGTCGCGTACCGACCGCGACGTCGTTGGTGGTCTGCTCCGGGCGGCCTTCTCTTGGGTTCCGATGCCGCAGAGGGCTTTCGAGCGTGCTCTGGAGGTTCAGGCCGAGTTGACCGACCGCGGCGCTCACCGGTCAGCCGGCCCGATGGACCTGCTGATCGCGAGCGCGGCGGAGGATCTCGGTCTGGTCCTGCTGCACTACGACCGGGACTTCGACCAGGTCGCCACGGTGACCGGTCAGCCGACCCGGTGGCTGGCCGAACCTGGCACCCTCTCTTGATCCCGACGAACCCAGCCCGATCTGCTCC
>JBOFLR010000226.1:0-2036 GCA_051657965.1 Dermatophilaceae bacterium | reverse complement strand
GCCAGCGCCTGGAGCCGATCGCCGCGCCGGGCGAGCAACGCCACCGTGGCGCCCTGACCGGCCAGTGTGCGGGCGGTCGCCTCGCCGATGCCGCTCGAGGCGCCGGTGACGACAGCCACCGTGCCGGCGAGATCGCGATGCCTGGTCGAGTTCGTGTCCATGCTGCACACCCTTCCTCACGGCGGCCTGCTCGCGCCTCCTGGCTGGCTACGCTTGCCCGGTGCGGGTGGGCGTGTACATCGATGGATACAACCTTTACTACGGGCGCCAGAGGGCTATGCGGTCGAGGGACTTCCGGATGGCGGTGGTTGGAAGTGCGGGCGCTGGCGGTCTCGCTCGTCGATCCGTTGTTCTGGCCCGGGGCCGCCGTCGAACGGGTGGTGTACTGCACTGCGCCGATCCAGGGACAGGCCAATGCCTCCGGGGCTCAGGACCAGGACGTGTACCTGAAGGCACTCGTGGCGAGCGGCTCAGTCGACCGGATCGAGCTCGGTAAGTACATCGAGAAGGTGAAGTACGCTCCGCTCGCCACTCGGGACGCCAAGGGCCGTCCGGTACTGCAGCGGCCGGCATGGCCGGTGATGGTCAAAATGGCTCCGGCGAGATGTCCGATGCCGTCTTCATGGCGTCATTCGCCTATCGCGAGGAGAAGGCTCTGATGTCAACGTCGCCTCGCACTTGTTGCTCGGCGTACTGCTGGGCGCCGTCGACGCGGCGATCGTCGTCTCCAACGACAGCGACCTGAAGTTCCCGATCGAGCAGGCCAGGCAACGCGTACCGGTCGGCACCGTCAACCCGAGCCCCAACCGCCACGCCGGGGACCTCAAGGGCGATCCGACCACCGGCGCGGGACGCCACTGGTGGCGACAGCTGACTGCCGACGACGTGGTCGCACCAGCTGCCCGATCCCACCGGCGGATTCCGCAGACCGAACGGCTGGTAGTTCCCGCGCATCTCTTCCCCGCCGACACCGATCATGTAGAGTGCTCTACATAGACCACCCGGCCCCTCGTGGGCCGGGTTTTTCACGTGTATCCGATTGGACGCTCGCCTGTCTCCCCGGCGTCCTGGAACCGTCGCGACCTCACTTCCGAGCTGCTCTCCATCGGCGCTTCGCGACATCAGAGTGCCGACCAGGTCATCGTCGCCGCGCTAGCCGCCATGAGGCTCGGTGAGCGCCACACCACGGCCGCCGCCGAGGCACGGGCCATCGCCGACGACCCTGTCGACCTCGCCGAGATCCGTGCGATCCGGGACGACGCCGCGGCACTGCACGAGAGGTGAGGTCCGTCGCCCTCGCCTTGGCAGAGACGATGAACGGCACTGGCGCCGCCACCCCAGAGGGAGGCGACGCCCAACGGTGACTCGTGCTGGCGGCGCCGCGGTCGGGACAGCGACATCGCTGCCTACCTCACCCGATGGTGGGCGTCGACCGCCATGGTCGGCGCCCACCAGAGGCGTTGTCGCTCAGCGGGTCACGACCGTGCCCCGCGAAGCGCAGCGGCGTCCCGGAGCGCGGCCGGCTGCTGCGCCTCGGGGTCGAACGGGCCGAAGTCCTGCTCACACACCGTGCCGGGAGCCGGGAGTGTGCCGTCGACGAGATACGCGCCGATCGCCTTCTTGGTGCATTCGCTCGCCTGTGAGCAGTGCCCGAAGCCATCCAGGGTGAGCAGCTCCGCGTTGCCGAGCTGCTGCGTCATCCGCTGGGCGAAGACGTACGGCGTCGCCGGGTCGTAGGCGTTGCCCACCACCAGCACCGGGTTCTTCGTGGTCTTGTCCCACGGGCCGGCGTACCGGTCGGGGTTGCGCACCGGCCAGGTGGCACAGGCCAGGTCGCTGTACGCATTGCTCCGCCCGAAGGTGGGGTGCGCCGCCTCGAAGTCGCGTGCGAACGACTCGTAGCGCTGCGCGTTGCGTGGCAGCCGGGTGTCGGCGCAGTTCACCCCGTAGTAGGAGTCCTGGCCGTTGTAGGAATAGGTGGCGTCGGATGACGGCGCACCGGCGCTGCCGTCGGGTGCCGGCGCGAAGGTACGCGC
>JBOFLR010000225.1:0-2399 GCA_051657965.1 Dermatophilaceae bacterium | reverse complement strand
CACCGAGCCTCGATGAGGTGAAGGTCTACCTCGGCATCTCGGGCAGCACCCGAGATGCCGAGGTGGCAGGCGCGCTCGGCGCCGAGAAGGCCGCCCAGAAGCGCGTCTGCAACATCCCCACGGTCACAGCTGTGCCGCTCACGCTCACGCTCGGATCATCCACAGTCACCGACGGGCTCCGCGTCATGACTGCCGCCGATGTCGGTGCCCGCGTCTCCGGCTCCGGCGTGCCGTCCGCGACTCCGCCCACCATTGTGTCCGTCGACACCACCGCCGGCACGCTCGTGCTGTCCGCCGCTGCCACAGCTACCGGTGTTCGGACCCTCACTGTGGACCGGGCATGGGACGCTGACCTCACCGAGGCGCTGTTCCGCCGCGTCTCCCGCAACCTCGCCATCCGGGGCCTGCCGCTCGGCATCGCCGTCAACGTCTCCGAGATGGCCGTTTCGACACGGAGCATCGGCGGCGTCGATGCCGAGATCGCCCGCTTGGAGTCCGGCTATCGCGCGATCACGGTCGGGTGAGTGACGTGTCGATCGCTGTCGAGCTCGCCGTCAAGCTCACCGCCACCGGCGTCGTGGAAGTCGTGGACAGGTACGTTCAGAATCTCCGTCCCGGCCAGGGGTACGTCACCTTCGCCCGCGCCCGCCGCTCCGACGACCGGTGGGGTGCCATCGCCGAGTATGTCGCCGTCATCATCCTTGACCAGGACGTGCGCACTGCGCAGGAATGGATCGAGACCCACCTCGACACTCTCATAGCAGCCGCTCGCACCGTCGGCGAATGGATGTCGGCCGAGCCCGCCGCCATCAACCTCGGCGGCAACGAAACCAACGCCCTCACCATCACCGTCACCGAGGCCAGATAGGATCACGCCATGTCAACATCACCGCTCGGCACCCGAGCACTGAAGTTCAAGGTCGGCACGACCGAGTTCAACGCCGACGCGAAGAACGTCGAGATCACTTCGGACGAGGCCGACTCCGACTTCGTGACGTTCGCGCAGGCCGCCGCCGGCGGCGCCCGCGACTACAAGCTGAAGTTCGTCGCGACCCAGGACCCCGGAGACGCCACGTCACTGTGGAGCTTGCTGTTCGCCAGCGCGGGCAGCACGGTGGCCGTCGTGGTGAACCCGTACGGCGTGGCCACGTTCACCGCCGCACAGCCGGGCTTCTCCGGCAACGTCGTCATCAAGGAGCCGGACGGCACTCTCCTCGGTGGTGACGCCGACGCGTCCACCACTTCCAGGTTCGAGATCGAGTGCGAGTGGCCGTTCACGGCCAAGCCCACCAAGCTCGTGACGGGGACTTACTGATGCCCGCCGTGACCCGGAAGCTCGTCGCGGGCGAGCTGGTGGAGGTGCCGGACCCGGCGCTCGTCATCCGCCCCGACGGTGGTCACGTCGTCGTGGTCGGCGGCCGGTACGTCGTCGAGCTCGACGGCGAGCACGTGGTGCAGAAGCCGCCCAAGCCGTGAAGGGCGGCGTCCGGATCGACGGCCTGAACCGGGTCGTGCGCGACCTTCAGTCGCTGGGTGTCGAAGTCGACGACCTCAAGACGGTGTTCGGGAAGATCGCCGACGCCGCCGCCGATCGGGCCGCCGCCGCGGCCCCGCGCAAATCCGGCCGCCTCGCCGCCTCGATCCGGGGAAACCGCGCCAAGAACAAGGCCGTCGTCACCGCCGGCCGCGCCCGCGTCCCGTACGCGGGCGCCATCAACTACGGTTGGCGCAAGCGGGGCATCGAGCCTGCGGAGTTCATGCAAGAGAGTGACCGCCAGATGCGCCAGGTCGCGCCACGGATGCTCGAGCAAGGCATAGACAAGATCATCAAAGGGAAGGGTCTGTGATGGACGCACAGGAGTTCGTGCTCTCGCTTAGCGGGTTCGATGAGATCGCCATCGAGAAGGCGTTCGGGTCGGACCTCGAGGGCCTGACCGGCCAAAAGACGATGCGTGCGCTTTCGTTCGTGAAGCACCGCCGCGATGGGAAGTCCGACGTCGAGGCATACGAGGCGTGCATGTCGGAGTCGCAGAAAGCGATCCTGGACGCGTTCGGTGTCGAGGTGGCGGGTGTGGAGTCCCCTACGAAGGGCTGAACCGGATGGCCCGACGCAAGGCGGAGTTCTGCATCGGGACCGGGGTCAGCCCAAGCGAGTACGACCAGTTGACGATCCGTGAGCGGCAGGCGTTCGCGGCGGTAGCACGGAAGCGGAGGTGAGACGTCATGGCCAGCTCCATCAAGATCGCGATCTTGGGTGAGGCGTCGTCCCTCGGCCGAGCGGTCGGCCAGGCGTCCCGCGACCTCGACAAGCTGAACGGGAAGGGCAAGGGGTTCGGTGCTGCGATGAGCGCGGGCGCTGCCCGAGCCAAGTCGGGCCTCGCCGGGCTTGCCGGCTCGTT
>JBOFLR010000224.1:0-1829 GCA_051657965.1 Dermatophilaceae bacterium | reverse complement strand
AGGCACCGGAGCGCAGCCGCTCCTGCAGCTCGTCCAGCTCCCCGGTCAGCCCGTGCTCCGCGATCAGCCGCGGCCGCAAGCGCTTCATGGTCGCCGGGCCGTGCGCCACCACCAGATCCACCAGTGCCCTCGTCACCGTAGGCACCGCATCAGGGGCGAGGCGTTCGTGCAGGCGGGCTTCCTCGACCAGCACCGCGACGGCGTTGCCCGGCTGCAACGCTGCGGCCTTGACCTCGTGTCAGACGATCCCGACCGGGCACGCCGGGTCGGGATCCAGCGGGCCACCTCCGGACAGCGCCGAGCTCCTGCTCGGGGCGACCACCTCGGCAGCGACCTTGGCCACCGCAGAGGCGCCACCCTGCCTGAGCGAGGGCGCGTGCTCGGCGACCCATCCACTCAGCTCACGCACCGTGAGCTCCGTGCGGCGAGCGGTCTCCACCGTCAACCCGACCCGGGCCGCTCCGGCTTGGGCGGCCACCTCGTCGATCAGGGTCATCATCTCGGCGACTTCCGTCTCCGAGAGGCAAGTGGAGTCCGCCGTCAGCTCAGCAGCCACCTGCCGGGCGGCCTCCAGCACCGAGCGCTGCTCGGCAACGGTGTGGGAGGCGTTTGGCATACAGTTATCTTACTAGAACATCAGTTCGATATCAAACCGAGATGCCGCGTTCGTCGGATCCACGCTGAGTGCGTGGCCCTCCGGAGGGGCGCCCGATCCCGTGGTGGAGATGCGTGAGCGCTCGCTGCGGTGCCCGGCGGACGATGCGCTGACGAGCGCCGAGGCGCGCTCGCCATCAGGTGCGGCGCCGGCCTGGCCCGGGTGGAAGACCACGGATCGGTCCTCGGCCGGACCGACGGGTCAGCCTTCGCCGCGTCCACCGGGCTGGCAGCCGGGGCACCAGGGCAGCGCGCGCTCGGTCAGGTCTTCCCGGATGACGCCCGCGCCGCACCGTGGGCACGGCTGGTCGGTGCGGCGATGTCGACGTTCCCGTCCAGGGTGGGGACGTCGCCGCTCGGGGAGCTTCCTGAGGCCACGGCGAACCGTAGTGGATGACGCGACGAGGGCCTGGCGCGGAGGTCGACGTCGGTGCGGCTCAGGTGGTCGACCGGACCAGCGTGCGCACGATGGCCGCGCTCTGCTGCCGGAACAGCGCATCGGCGGCGTCCGGGCCGAGCGGTGGCAGGTGACCGAACAGCTCCATCCCGACCAGCCCCTGCAGGCTGGTCCAGCAGCCGAGTCGGGCGACGAGCTCGCCCGCGGCGTACGGGCCCACCAGGCCCCGCGCAGCCGCCACCTCGGCGAGCTCGCGCCGCGCCGACGCAGTCAGCTCGGCGTCCCGACGTTGCATCTCGTCACTATCGATCAGGCCGAGTTCGGCTGCGGCAGAAGCGATCCGGTTGAGTCCGTCGCCGGCGCTCTGGCCGAGCCTCCTGGTCGTCTCCTCTGGAGCGTGGTAGCCCGGCACCGGGCTGCCATAGACGAGGGCGAACTCGGTGAGGTGGGCGCGCGCCCACGTCCGGTAGGTGACGGTCACCGAGACCCAGGCGGCCGTGGGGTCTCGAGGATGGGCGGCCAGTGCCTCGTCGGCCGCTGTGTCGAGGACGGCGGCGATCGTCGTGTAGGTCCTCGCGATCAGCTCGGTGAGTAGCTCGTCGCGGCTGGCGAAGTAGCGATAGAGGGCCGAGGGGGCGATCTCGATGTCACGGGCGACCGCTCGGAGGGACAGCCCGGCGGCTCCGTCGGAGGCCAGGTGACGCAGCGCCGACTCGACGATCTGCTCGACGAGCTCGGTACGGCGACGTTGGCGAAGCGTCGGTCTCCCGGCTGCCGA
>JBOFLR010000223.1:0-14205 GCA_051657965.1 Dermatophilaceae bacterium | reverse complement strand
GAACTCGAGGTGGAGACGGGATTTGAACCCGTGTACGCGGCTTTGCAGGCCGCTGCCTCGCCTCTCGGCCACTCCACCGTTGGGGGCGGCATTCACCGTCCGAGCGGATGACCGGCCTCGAACCGGCGACCTCAACCTTGGCAAGGTTGCGCTCTACCAACTGAGCTACATCCGCACTCCCCGCTCGGTGGACAGGACGACCCCCGTGCGGCGTGCTGACAGACAGTATCCGATGCCCGAAGCGTTCTCCAAACCGATGGCGAACCGCGTGCCCGCAGGTCCGGCCCGGTGCCGGAGCACCGCTCACGGCCGCACGTCGACACGGTCCTCCGGCGTGGCGCGACCGCGTTCCTGGGGGCGGGCGACGGCCTCGACCACCGGTGTCAGCGGGCCTGCGGCCGCTTCCCGCAGCCCGGCGAGATCGAGGGCGTCACGGGTACCGTTCGCTCCGTAATCGTCGAATGGATCGTCCCGAGTTGCTTGAGGTACAACGGTGTTGCGGCGTCCGGGCCGGCTTCCGACACGTCGGCGGACCCTCTGCACGACGCTCGTGTGCTCCTCGGTGGGCCAGAGCTCCTTGGTGGCCGCATTGAACGCGGCACCGACGAGCACCGCGATGGCAAGGAAGTACAGCCAGATGAGCAGCACGATCGGAGCCGACAACGGACCGTAGATCGACGACCCTCCGAGCGACGCGGCGATGGTGCCGCGGACGACGAATGACGCGACGAGCCAGATCATCAGGGTGAGCACCGCCCCGGGAACGTCCCGCAGCCACGGCGAGCGCCGCGGGGTCGACACGTGGTAGAGGCTGGCCAGCCCGCCGACCACGAGCAGCACCACGACCGGCCAGTAGAGCGCGTCGTTGAGGGCGTCCCAGGGCTCCGGGAGGAGCTGGCCGAGGTAGCCCGGCCCCAAGAGCACGAGCGGGATGGTGACGATGCCGAGGAGCAGCGCGACGATGTACAACGAGAACGACAGCGCCCGGGTCGGCACGATGCCGCGCTCTCCCGACTGCCCGTACATGATGGCGATCGTGTCGACGAACACGTTCAGTGCCCGCGAGCCCGACCACAACGACAGCACGAACCCCAGCGAGATCAGGTCGAAACGGCCGTCGCGCAATACGTCGTCGACGGTCGGCGCGAGGGTCGAGTCGATGACGTCGGAGGTGACGAAGCGGGAGGCGTAGTCGTTGATCGACCGCCTGACCTCCTCCACGGCCTCGGGGCCGAGCCAGCGACCGACGTAGCCGAGCCCTCCGAAGAGCCCCAGCACCAACGGCGGCAGGGAGAGCAGCGCGAAGAAGCCCGCTTCCGAGGCAAGACCGGTGACCCGATAGCGCAGGCATACGCGCACGGTCTCGATGGTGATGCGCGCGACCGCCACCGCGCCCGGTACGCGGGACAGAGCCCGGCGCACCCGCCGTTTGGCGTCGGTCATGTTCACCACCGTAACCGCACAGGTGAGCCGCTAGGCCGGTGGCCGCTGTCCCGATCCCGGGTGGCCGCCGTGTGGGTCAGGGCATCGATGCCAGCCGCGCCTTCTCGGCCGCGACGTCGAAGTCGGCCGTCGGCCACTGCGGGTCCAGCTGCTCCAGGTGCTCGACGACGATCTGGGTGACCGCGAGACGGGCGTACCACTTGCGGTCGGCCGGCACGACGTGCCACGGCGCGTGCGGGGTGGAGCATCTGACCAACGCGGCCTGGTACGCCTCCTGATAGTCCGCCCAGAACGCGCGCTCGTCGAGGTCACCGGGGTTGAACTTCCAGTGCTTGTCCGGCCGTTCGAGCCGCTCGGCCAGCCGGTTCTTCTGCTCCTCGGCCGAGATGTGCAGCATCACCTTCACCATGGTCGTCCCGCGGTCGACGACCGACCGCTCGAACGCGGCGATCTGGGCGTACCGACGCGACCAGGTCGTACGCGGCACGAGGTCGTGGACACGCACGATGAGCACGTCCTCGTAGTGCGAGCGGTCGAAGACGCCGATGACCCCGGGCGGCGGCAGTGCGCGGCGGATGCGCCACAGGAACGGGTGCTGCCGCTCCTCGGCAGTCGGTGCCTTGAACGCCGTGATGTCGACGCCCTGCGGGTCGACCGCACCGACGACGTGGCGCATGATCCCCCCTTTGCCGGAGGTGTCCATGCCCTGGATGACGAGCAGCAGCGAGCGGGTCCCGCCGCCGCGCGACTCGGCCCACAGTCGCTCCTGCAGCTCGGCCAGGCGCGCCTGGAGGTCGGGCAGCGCGGCCGCGGCGGCCGCCTTGTCGCCGTCGAACGCCGGTGTCGCTCGCGGGTCGACGTCCTCGAGCCGGAACTCCGGCCCGACGCGCAGCGCGTCGGACCACCGAGTCGCGGCATCCGGCTCCGTCGACGTCCCACCTGTGCTGGATGTCGTACCGCGCCCGGGTCTGTCGGCCTTCTCGACCTCGCCGGACTTGCTAGACCCCTTGGCTCGGTGGACCTGCCCGGGCGTCTTCGGCTTCTTGACCTTCGCGGCCTTCTCGGCCTTGCCGGTCCTCGTGTGACCGGCCGACTTCTTCGCCATCCGCGCATGATGTCAGAGCCGGTGTGAGGATGGCGTGGTGCGCACCCTTCTCGGCCCCCTGCGGTCCTCCTCGTCCACGGACGACCCGGTCGGCGACGACGGCCTGACAGCGCTCTACGCCTTCCCGTCCGGGGAGCACTGGCTGCGGGCGAACATGGTGACGACGCTCGACGGTGCGGTCGGTGGTGCCGACGGCCGCAGCGGGTCGATCAACACCCCGCCCGACAACCGGCTCTTCGCCCTTCAGCGCGACCTGTGTGACGTCGTGCTCGTCGGCGCGGGCACCGCTCGCGCCGAGGGGTACCGTCGCGTCGCACCGACTCCCCGCTCACCCGGCCCGGCCGCGCTGGCCGTCGTGACCCGCTCGGCCCAGGTGCCCGATCTGCTGCTCGAGCACGCACCGGACCGCGGCGCCCTCCTCGTGGTCACCTGCGCCGCGGCCGGTGCCGACCGGCTCGCCGCACTACGCTCGGCACTCGGTCAGGACGCGGTCATCGTCTGCGGTGACGACGACGTCGACCTCGTCGAGGCGGTGGCGCAACTGGTCGCGCGCGGTGGGCCCGGCATCCTGTGCGAAGGGGGCCCGGGGCTGTTGGGTTCCGCCTTCGCGGCCGGTGTCGTCGACGAGCTCGCGCTGACCCTCGCGCCGACCGTGGTGGGCGGCGACGCGGCACGCATGGTGTCGGGAACGCTCGCAGGCGCCGAGAACGGCATCCGGATGACGCCGCACCTCCTCCTCGAGGAGGACGGCACCCTCCTCGGCCTCTGGCGCGTTCGGGGCGGCTGACTCACTCCTTGGGTGACCGCGAGCCCTCCTTGCGTGACCGCGAGCCGAAGATCGCCACCGCCGCGCAGACCATGGTCGCCGGAAAGGCCCACGGCATGCTGAGATCGTCGTCATAGACGTCCCAGATCTGGAGTGCGACGAGGGCGAATCCCAGGACAGCGGCGACACGGGAGATGACGGTGAGGTTCGTGGCCGATCGCGAGCCGGCCCGCGTGACCGCCAGGCTGACGAGCGTCACCGCGACGCAGGCGAGGATTGCCGGAACGACCCATGGT
The DNA here is from genome assembly GCA_051657965.1 of Dermatophilaceae bacterium. Lineage (GTDB taxonomy): Bacteria > Actinomycetota > Actinomycetes > Actinomycetales > Dermatophilaceae > JBOFLG01. The sequence continues at coordinate 10,595 of JBOFLR010000223.1, read as the reverse complement.
GCGCTGAGATCGTCGTCGTAGACGTCCCAGATCAGCAGGGCCACGAGAGCAAACGTGACGGCGGTGGACACGCGGGAGATGACGGTGAGATTCATGGCGGTTCCTCGATCGTTTCGTGGCGCGGGACACGCGGTCGTGCCGCGCCTGCCGGCCGATGCTGACCGCCACGAATCGTCAGCGCCTCCGCCATATGGGGGAGATCGCTCGGATGCCGTGCGGCGGAGTGACGTGGTCGCGGCCGCGGTGCTCGCGGTGGGCGCGGCCGTGGTGGCGTGCGTCGACGGCGTCGCGTTCGGCGTGACCTGGGGAGACGCCGAGCTGCGCCCGGCCGTCCAGATCCCGATCGTGGTGCTGACCGCGTGCCTGGTGCTGCTCCGACGCCGCGCCCCGGCAGCCGTTCTGGTGCTCGGCACCGTCGTGCTCGTCGGACAGAAGCTGGTCGGGCTCCCGGCGAGCCCGGTGGACCTGGTTCCGCTCGTCGGAGTCGAAGCGATCGCGGCCTACGGGTCGCGTCCGTCGTGGAGATGGTGGCCGGTGCCTCTGGTGTCTGCGCTCGTCGCGACCGCGGTGGTCGTCGTAGCCCGCTCGAGCGATCCAGCGGTCGCCGCCACCGGTGTGCTCGGCACGACCTTCCTCGTCGTCCTTTGCGTCGTCGTCGGGGTCTCGCGCCGGAACACCGGTCTGGTGGGTGGAGAAGAGGCCGCCGGCCTGCCACGTGACGAGTCGCCGGCGACCGGGGCGCTGCCCCAGCAACCTGTCGACCGGTCGCTGTTGACGTCGACCGAGGCGCTCACCACCCGTGAGCTGGACGTGCTCCGGCTTCTCGGGCGGGGGCTGTCGAACAAGGAGATCGCCGCCGAGCTCTTCGTCGAGCCGTCGACGGTCAAGACCCACGTGTCGAGTGTGCTCCGCAAGCTGGGTGTACCCGACCGGACGCGGGCGGCGCTGGTGGCACATCGGATGCCGGCTGTCGAGCGCGATCGATCGTGAGAGGCTCCCGCGTGCGGCCGGCGCCGTTCAGGGCAGCAGGGTGAAGGCGTCGACGTGGCCGGGGCGGACGACGGTGAAGTGCCGCAGGTCGAGCGTCGCGACCTCACGGACGTTCAGCCGCTCTGCCGCTGCGACGACCGACGCGTCGACCGTGCCGAGCGGCAGGTCGCGGTAGATGGCGACGAGCTCGGCGATGCGCAGCCAGTCGGCCGCCGCGACCGGCTCCACGGCGAAGGCACCTGCGGTCAGGTCGCCGAGGAACCGCACCTCCGGCTCCGGGCCGAGGCGGGTGCTCAGGAGGTCCGCCACCTCGGTGACGACGAGGACGGGAACGACCAACGGGCCGGGATGAGTCTCAAGCAGTTCGAGAGAGGCGCGGTGGTGGGCGTCGTCGGCGTCGACGTAGGCGTACAGCGGCCCGGCGTCGACGACCACGGCGGCTATCGCCCGGCCTCCGCCGCCAGGATCTCCTCGATGCGCTCGGAAACATCAGGGCGGCCGCTGCGGCCTGCGGCCGCAGCGCCGAGGGCACGGCGGCCTCGGGGCGCTCCGAGGTACGCCTCGATGGCCTCGCGGCTGACCTCGGAGATCGTCGTGCGCCGTCGCTGAGCCTCGTGGCGCAACCTGGCGTCGAGCGAGTCCGGCAGCTTGACCGTGGTGCGCTTCATGTATGCCAGCATACCCGCTGTCCGGACGCGGGCCGAGCCCAGTGAGATCAGCCGGCGACGAACTCGCGCACGACCCGCTCCCAGCGCTCGGGGTCGGTGTTCCACTCCTTGGTGTGCCGGGCGGTGTGCCACTCCTCGAACGTGACCAGGTCGGGGCGGGCGGCCGCGAGCGCGCGCGACGGCCCCCAGGGCACGAACTCGTCGTCGGCCGAGTGCACGACGAGCATCGGATGGCCCAGCTCCTCGGCCCGGCCGACCCAGTCGGTCAACGCGAGGTCGACCGCCTCGTGCACGCCGACCAGCCGGTGCCACCACCGCCGGCTCATCATCATCCGGGCCAGCGGGCCGATGTGCCGCGGCAGGTGCGCCTGGCGGGCGTGATGGGCGAGCACGTCGCCCCAGTCGACGACGGGAGCGTCGAGCACCACCCGCGACACCGAGCCGGACAGCGGGGAGCGGTCGAGGGTCTGGAGCACGATCGCGGCACCCATGGACCACCCGACCAGCAGCAGCTCGCGGGCGCCGCGGTCGGTCGCGAACCGCATGGCGGCATCGACGTCGCGCCACTCCGAGAGCCCGAGCGCGTAGCGGCCGTCGACTCCGGACGGCACTCCTTCGTCGTTGCGGTACGTAGGGACCAAGGCAGTGACCCCGGCGTCCAGGAGCGGCGGGATGGCGCGTACGCACTCCTCGCGCTGTGCTCCACGCCCGTGCACCAGCACGGCCCACCGCTCCCCCGGCCCCGACGGAGGTGCCACCACCCAGGCGGGCATCGGCCCGAGCTCGCCCTGGTAAGTGGTGTGCTCGGTGGGCAGGCCGAGCTCGGCGTCGGGCGCTGCGCCGTGGAAGTACTGGTTCCAGCGCGCCGGCCCGGGTTCGAGCCGCCCGCGGTCGACGCCGAGCAGCTCGCGCTCGACACGACCGGCGTCGTCGTCGTGCCGGATGACGTCACCGACCCGCGCGTGACCGGTACCTCCGGAGAGCCACAGCCCGTATCGGCCGGGGACGACCGTCTCGGCCGTGGCGCCGAGGCTCAGACGGTCGTCATCCACGGCGTGGACCACGACGTCGTCGGGCCGCTGGCGGTCCGGGGTCAGCACGCGCCGGGCGAAGTACGCGGCTGCGGCGACCGAGCCGGCGCCTGATGCGAACGCCGCGGTCGCGCCGAGCACCGCGCCGGTGACCGCCGCCCGGCGCAGCCGGCTCGGGTCCTCGTCGCGGTCGCCGGAGCCGGCGGAGGCCTGGGCAGGCCCGGTCGTGTCCGGTTCGCTTGCCTGCTGCTCGTCGCCGCTCATCGTCGGTCTCCGTCGAGGACGGCCGAGAGATCGTAGGACACCGGCTCGTCGAGCTGCTCGAACGTGCACTGATCGGGCGTCTTGTCCGGGCGCCAGCGCGCGAACTGCGCGGTGTGCCGGAACCGCACCCCCTCCATGTGGTCGTAGCGCACCTCGACGACCCGCTCGGGGCGCAGCGGCGTGAAGGAGAGGTCCTTGCCCGCGGCCCAGCGGCTGCCGGCCGCCGCCTGCGGCGTACGCGTGCCCTCCTCGTGCGCTGCCCAGGCCCACGGATGGTGGTCGAACGTCGTGACGAGCGGCTGCAGCTCCGCGAACAGCTCCGTTCGACGTGCCATCGGGAACGCGCCGATGACGCCGACGGAGGCGAGTGTGCCGTCATCGGTGTGGATGCCGAGCAGCAGCGAGCCGATCGCCTCGGGGCCGGACTTGTGGGTGCGGTACCCCGCCACGACACAGTCGGCGGTCCGTTCGTGCTTGATCTTCCACATGGTGCGCTTGTCGGGCTCGTACGGTGAGTCTGACGCCTTCGCGACCAGGCCGTCCAGACCCGCACCCTCGAACTCGGTGAACCACTGCTCGGCCACCTCGCGGTCGGTGGTGGCCGGGGTCAGGTGCACCGGCGCCTCGGCACCGGCCAGCGCCTCCACGAGCAGGGCGCGTCGCTCGTGGAACGGGCGCCCGGTGAGGTCGTCGTCGCCGAGTGCGAGCAGGTCGAAGGCGACGAACCGGGCCGGTGTCTCCACCGAGAGCTTGCGTACTCGGCTCGCCGCGGGGTGGATGCGCTGGCTGAGCAGGTCGAAGTCCAGGCGGTCCTCCCCCGGCCGGATGACGATGATCTCGCCGTCGACGACGCACCGTTCGGGCAGGTTCGCCAGCGCGGCCTCGACGATCTCGGGGAAGTAGCGCGTCATCGGCTTCTCGTTGCGGCTGCCGATCTCGACGAGGTCGCCGGAGCGGAAGACGATCGAGCGGAAGCCGTCCCACTTCGGCTCGAACGAGGCTCCCGCAGGCACCGAGGCGACACCCTTGACCGGCTTGGCGAGCATCGGCGGCACCGGCGGTACGACCGGCATCCGCCACTGCTCGCGCAGCTCCGCGTCGCGGTCGGACTTGGGCCCGAGGTACTCGTCGTCGGACTTGTCGGTGCGGCGCTTGCTCGGCTGCACGCGCGGCGGTTCGCCGGGCATCTTCGGGTAGTCGGGCGGGAAGTTGAGCTCGCCGAGGCCGCGCTCCTCGACGTCGCGGCGCCACAGCTCCAGCGCCGGCGCGACGTCTCCGACGGCGGCGTCGATCCCCGCCCACGCGTCGCCGCGGTCCTCGAGCACGTCGGGCACCGTGAGCACGGTGAAGTCACCTGGGCCGACGGTGCCGAGCTCCTCCCAGCCGACCGGCATCGACACCGGCGCCCCCGGCAGCGGGCGGGGACTGTAAGCGGAGGCGATGGTGCGGTCGCGGCAAGCCTGGTTGAAGTCGACGAAGACGCGTTCGCCGCGTTCCTCCTTCCACCAAGACGTCGTGACGAGGTCGGGGAGACGCCGTTCGAGCTCGCGGGCGATGCCGATGACGCCGTGGCGGACGTCGAGGAATTCGTAGGTCGGCACTACCCGGGCGTAGACGTGAACCCCGCGGTTGCCGCTCGTCTTGGCCCACCCGGTGAGGCCGAGCTCGTCGAGCAGCTCGTGCAGCGCGACCGCCGCCTCCACGGCATCCGCGAAGGTGCGCCCGGGCTGCGGGTCGAGATCGATGCGCAGCTCGTCGGGGCGGTCGTTGTCGGCGGTGCGCACCGGCCACGGATGGAAGGTCACCGTGTTCATCTGCACTGCCCAGACCGCGGCCGCGACCTCGTCGACGACGAGCTGCGGGTGTCGCCGCCCGCTCGGGTATCGGCAGGAGACGGTGCGCACCCACTCGGGCATCCCCTTCGGCGGGTTCTTCTGATAGAACTCCTCGCCCTCGACGCCCTCGGGGAAGCGCTGCAGCGTGACCGGGCGGTCGCCGATGTGGCGGACGAGTACGTCGCCGACGGCCATGACGTAGCCGGCGAGGTCACCCTTGGTGATACCGGCGTCCTTCCACATCGGGCGGTCGGGGCTGCTGAGCCGCACCTCCCGGTGCCCGTGCGGCCCCTCGACCTCGACGATCTGCGCATCCGCCATGGTGCGCAGCGTAGCCAGCCCGTGTGACGGCGTGGCATGCGCGGGAACCATCGGAGCGGGCATGCTGTTGGGGTGGACGTGACGAACACCCCCAGCACCCGCCAGTACGCCGTCGACCGCACCGAGGAGCAGTGGCGTGAGCAGCTCTCGCCCGCCGAGTACCAGGTGCTGCGCGAGGCCGGAACCGAGCGCCCGTTCACCGGCGAGTACACCGACACGAAGGCCGTCGGCGTGTACGCGTGCCGGGCCTGCGGCGCCGAGCTGTTCCGGTCCGAGACCAAGTTCGACAGCCACTGCGGCTGGCCCTCGTTCTACGCCCCGCTCGCGGGTGATTCCGTCGAGTACCTCGAGGACCGCTCCCTCCCCGGCCGCCCCCGCGTCGAGGTCCGCTGCGCCACCTGCGGCAGCCACCTCGGCCACGTGTTCGAGGGCGAGGGGTACGGCACCCCCACCGATCAGCGCTACTGCATCAACTCGGTCAGCCTGACGCTCCGACCTGCCGGCGAGTCCTGAACCCGCGGTCGTGCCCGCCGGGCACGACTCACGATGTCCGCGTCATCCGGCCGCCGGATTCACGGCCGGATGCCGACCCGGGTGATGTACCCGGTCGACCGCCCGGCCTCGCTGCTGAGCACGAATACCTCGTCGTCACCGACGAAGACCGTCCCCACCGTCGGGAGCGTCGCCGACAACGTCACCCGGGCGTGCTCCTCTCCGGTCAGCAGGTCGAGCACCAGGAAGTCGTCGCGTCCGTCGTGGTAGTCGTCGAGGTAGAGGTGCCCACTGGCCACCGAGACCGCAGGTGACGCGCTGGCCGTGATGCCGGTCCTCTCCCAGAGCCGGGTGATGGTGCCGTCCGCGCCCACTCTGCTACCCGAGACGACGCGGTTGATCGGGTCGTAGTACACGAGGACGTCGTGGACTCGTCCGTCACCGGCGACCATGAAGAAGTTGAACCCCGCCGCGTCGGTACTGAAGGCCCGCGCCGACCGAAGTCCGACTCGGCCGTCGACGGACTTCGCGTACAGCCGGATCGGGGTCCGCGCTCCGGGGGCGGTGTTGTCGGCGAACACCACCATGCCGGTCCGGGGCATGACCATCGGGGAGCTGGCCTGCGTGCTCCCCTCGGTCCGGTAGCGCTCGGTGAACTCGCTGTCGGCGACGAAGCCGCGATCGGTGATCGTCCAGCGCAGCACGTCCTCGGCATTGACGTGGTAGAGACGGCCGTCGTCGATCGTCAGCCGGGCGGACGACACCCTGGCCTGCTGGGTCACGTCGAGCCGGAGGGTGGCCGGGTCGACGAGCAGCAGATATCCGTCGAGCTCGGCGTTGTTGATCAGGTGGAAGCCTTTGAGCACCAGCTCACCGTTGTCCAGCACCTGCAGGCCGTTGTACGTCGTCCAGAAACTCGTCAGGTCGTTGCCGATCCTCGGCAGCTCCGTCGATGCCACGATCCGCATCCGCACCGGGTCGATCTTGTACAGCACCGACTGCGTCACCGCGTAGACATGGCCGTCGGCGTGCACCAGCAGCCCGCCGGTGTAGTTGACCGTTCCGCCTCGATCCAGTGGCAGCACGGTCTTCTCACCGCTGGCCACATCGACCTTGGCCACATACGGCACGGAGTCGTCGGCCAGGTCGCGAACCTGGTTCGCGAGCAGGCGCCAGCTCGGGATCTCCTCGCCCCGTTCGATGGACTCGGTGAACGAGGACAGTAGCTGCGGGCTACCACCCATGACGAGCACGTCGTCGCCGTCGCGTGTGTAGCCCCAGGTCGGTAGCGGCAGCTCGACACTCGAGACCTCCAGGTCGACGCTGCGGACGTCAGCCGGGAGGCCGCCTGCCGGGACGGCGTGTGAGCGGATCGCGTCGGCGTGCTCGCTGGGCCAGGTGGTCCGGTGGTAGCCGCCGGAGTGAGGGCTGGCCGCACTCACCGCATCCGTGCGGCTCACGGTCAGCTCGGGCACCTCCGGCTCTGGGAGGATCCGCCCGAAGAGCGCGATCTGGACGAGCAGGACAGCCAGCGCGAGCAGACCACCACCGATCAGCGCCACCACCCGCGTCACTCGCACTGCCCGCCTTCGACGGTCCCGGCTCCTGTCGCCCACGTCCACTACGACGGAATCCGTTGGTAGGTGTTACGGAGGTCGTCCTGGACGATGTGGGCGATGCCGTCGATGTGGTGCGTCTCGTCCCGGACCGCCGTCCGGACGCGGTACGACCACCCGGACGGCAGGTCGAGCCGTGGTCCGAGGGTGTCCAGGCTCGCGGGAGTCAGGTCGGGGTCGACCTCGCGCGAGCCCGACTGCATCGCGAACACCTCGCCCCGGTCCGTGATCAGCTCGTAGACCTTCTGACCTCTCCGGTATGTGTACGTGGTGGTCCGGTGGACCTCACGACTGGTGTACGGAGAGCGGTTCACGAGGTCGGACAGAGAGAGCTCGAGGATGGCGGGCTGGCTCATCGGGTGCCCGGCGATGACCCGATCGGCTCCGGCGTAGTAGCCCGTGATCTCGTCCATGGTCCAGAACCGTGGCCCGTTCTTGATGGCCGTCATCGCGCCCAGCTCGTCCGCGACGGCATCGGTATCGATGCGGTCGAAATCGTCGTCACCGATCAACGGCTTGCCGATGTCGTTGTAGACCGCGGCCCGGACGGTGGCGAACTGCCGGTAGACCACGAAGACCTCGTGATAGGGCTCGTTACGCACCACCTGGGGACGGGGGTCGGCCACCTCGCTCTGCGCGATGCTCGCCAGCTCTGCATCGGTGTTGCCCCGCACCTGGGGATACGCAAGACACGCGAGCACGATCGTCATCGATCCCGCGACTGCGACAAGGGCGCGTCGACCCAGCCTCGCGCGAAACCTCATCGACGTCCCAGCCAGCTCACCATGAGTCGTTTCATATCAGACCTGCCTGGGCGGGAGTCGTGACCCAGGGGACGTCGAGGAGAGCGCGCACTCTCCCGGTCGCCGGCCGACCCACACGACGGCCCGGCCGGATGACCGGACGCCGATTCCTGATCCGGGAGGGAAGCACGAGCGTCCGCTGCCTATCCCGGGTGACGGCCGGCACCGGTGACCAGGGCTCTCCGCAGGCCGGCGATGGCGACCCGGGTGTTCTCGTCGTCTGCGTGGGGGGCGCGCACCATGCGCACGGATGACGCGACGTCGGCGATGTCCCACGCGAGTCGGTAGGCCTCGAGGAGGTCGTCGTCCAGACCAGTTCGAGTGCGCTCCTCGTAGACCTGTCGCGTTCGGGGGTCCTCCTGCACCAAGCGCCAGAGATCGCGCTCCGGCGGCCCGAGGAGCACGGTGTCCCAGTCGACGACGACGACACCCTCGTCCGTGATGATCGTGTTGGCCCGATGTGGCTCACCATGCGTAAGCACGAACCGTGCGCGGTCGGTGTCGGCAGTGAGCGCGGCATGGTGATCGAGCAGGCGCTGGGCGACCTTCTCGTGCTCGGCCACCAGACGACGGGCCTCGGTGGCGAACGGCCCACTGCCCCAGCAGACCCGTGGGTCGTCGAGGACGGCACGGAGCTCGTCGACGAGCGGGACCGCGAGGTCGTCGGACCCGACCGCGTCACGGCATCCGTCGACGGTGTGCAGCTCGACGAGTCGCTCCAGCACGGCTCGGCGGTGCGCGTCGTCCTCGTACGGTCCCCAGGCGAACGTGCGGCCCTCGATCCGTGGATGAAGGGCCAGCGCATACCCCTCGTGCACCGCGACGACCGAACCGTCGGTCGTCGGCACCGGCGCTACCACCCACCCGAGTCCGGCGGTGTGCAGCGATGCCGCGGTCGAGAGTGCCGCAGTCAGCCGGCCGAGCGGCACCGACCACGGCTCGTGCCCATGGCGCCTGCGTAGTCTCAGGTCGTCCGCCGTGGCGAACCAGCTGCGCCCTTCCCCGTCGAAGGCCCACCAGTGGTGGCTGCCGAACCCCACGGGCGCGTACTCGACGTCCGCGACCTCCAGCTCCCAGTCCCGGAGCAGGACGTCGACGACCTGGGCGTCGGACAGGTCAGCTGGGCGGACGAACACCCCTGCGACCGTAGCGACGTCGCTTCCCGCCCCGCACCTGGCTTTCTCTGACGACCACAGGGCGCTGCGGCGCGCGATGCACCACCCGCGGGATGACGCTCAGCGCTGCTGGGCGACCAGGTCACGCACCGCCACCCGCGGCCCGGTGTAGAACGGCACCTCCTCGCGCACGTGCAGCCGCGCCCGGGACGCACGCAGCTCGCGCATGAGGTCGACGATCCGGTGCAGCTCGTCGGCCTCGAACGCGAGCACCCACTCGTAGTCGTTCAACGCGAACGAGGCGATCGTGTTGGCGCGCACGTCGGGGTACTCGCGCGCCATCCGGCCGTGCTCGACGAGCATGTCCCGCCGCTCCTGCTCGCCGAGCAGGTACCAGTCGTAGGAGCGCACGAACGGGTAGACGCACACGTAGCCGCGGGCGTCCTCGTCGGCCATGAACGCCGGGACGTGGCTCTTGTTGAACTCCGCCGGCCGGTGCAGCGCCGCCACCGACCAGACCGGCCGCAGGTGCTGACCCCACGCCGTGCGCAGCAGCGCGTGGTAGGCCGACTGCAGCGCCTCGATCGTCTCCGCATGCCACCACACCATGACGTCGGCGTCGGCCCGCAGGCCCGCGACGTCGTAGCTACCGCGCACCACGACGTCCGCGGCGGCGAGCTTGGCGAAGAGCTCCTCGACCTCGGCCGCCATCGCGTCGCGGTCGCCGTCGCCGAGCGGCTCGGCGACGGCGAACACCGACCACATCGCGTACCGGATGGTGTCGTTGATCTCTCGGATCCGCGCCGCGCCGGGCTTACCGGATGCTGGTCGTGGGGTCTGGCTCATCGTCGCTCTCCTCCTCGGGTGCCGACGGGTTCGGGACGCCGCCCGGCATCCGACCCGTGGGTGGTCACGAACCGCACGATCTCGGATGCCGCCCGCCGCGCCGAGGCGACCACGGCCGGTACGCCGACCCCGTCGTAGGCTGCGCCGGCGACAGCGACGCCCGGGAGGCGCGCGACGTCGGCACGCACCGAGGCGACCGAGTCGACGTGGCCGACGGCGTACTGCGGCAACCCGCCACCCCACCGCTGGACGTGCGCGTCGAGGACCGGCGGCAGCGGGCGACCGAGCGCCTCCCCCACCTCACGCACCGCGACGGCCACGAGGTCGTCGTCGTCGTGCCGCAGCACCTGCTCCTCGCGCACGCGCCCGATCGACGCCCGCAGGTGGACGACGTCGGCTGACAGGGCGTCGGTCCACTCCCACTTCGACGCACTGAACGTGGCCCCCTTCACGACCCGCCCCTCGACCGGTGGCACGAGGAATCCCGAGCCGGGCAGCGTGCCGAGGCCGGCTCGCTCGACGGCCAGGGTGACCACGACGCTCGATGCGGTCTCGACACCCCCGAGCACCCGCGCCGCGACGGGCGCATGCCCGGCGAGCAGCCGGGCGGCCGG
>JBOFLR010000222.1:0-2736 GCA_051657965.1 Dermatophilaceae bacterium | reverse complement strand
TGCGTGCGCGCGGTCGAGGCGGGGGTCCCCCAGGCGCACGTCGTCGACGGTCGCCAACCGCACTCCATCCTGCTCGAGGTGTTCACCTCCGACGGCATCGGCACCATGGTCCTCCCCGACCCCGACCCCGACCCCGACCGGACGCCGGCCCGGACCCCGACCCCGACCCGGACGACGAGGTGACCGTCCATGGATGACGAGACGCTCACCGGCTCGTGGCTGGAGCGCTACGAGCGCGCCCTGCTCGGGGTGTTCGGCCGGCCGCAGCTGGTGCTCGAGCACGGCGACGGCGCCTGGGTCTGGGACGTCGACGGCCGCCGCTACCTCGACCTGGTCGGCGGCATCGCGGTCAACGCGCTCGGGCACAACCACCCGGCGCTCGTGGCCGCGGTGTCGAAGCAGGCCGGCCAGCTCGTCCATGTCTCGAACTTCTTCACCTCGGTGCCGCAGGTCGAGCTGGCCGAGCGGCTGCTCGCGCTCGCGGGCGCTCCCGAGGGGTCCGCGGTGTTCTTCGCCAACTCGGGGGCCGAGGCGATCGAGGCGGCGGTCAAGCTGGCCCGCCGCACCGGCCGTCCTGGCATCGTCGCCGCCGAGGGCGCGTTCCACGGCCGCACCACCGGGGCTCTCGCACTCACCCACAAGGCCGCGTACCGGGAGCCGTTCGAGCCGCTTCTCCCGGGTGTCACGCACGTCCCGTTCGGGGATGACGACGCCCTGCGTGCCGCGGTCGGGCCCGGTACCGGGGCGGTCGTCCTCGAGCCCGTGCAGGGCGAGGGCGGGGTGCTCCCCGCCGGCCCGGCGTATCTCCGGCTCGCCCGCGACCTCACCCGCGAGGCCGGGGCCTTGCTCGTGCTCGACGAGGTCCAGACCGGGGTCGGCCGCACCGGCACGTGGTTCGCGTTCCAGCAGGCCGGCATCGTCCCGGACGCCATCACCCTGGCCAAGGGCCTCGGCGGCGGCGTGCCCGTGGGCGCGCTGGTGACCTTCGGTGCCGACGTCACCGCGCTGCTCCGTCCTGGCCAGCACGGCTCGACCTTCGGCGGCAACCCGCTCGCGTGCGCCGCCGGCCTCGCCGTCCTCGGCGCGATCGAGGCCGAGGGCCTGCTCGACCACGCCCGGGCGGCGGGCCAGCACCTCGAGCGAACGGTGACGGCGCTGCGTCATCCGCTCGTCACCGGGGTTCGCGGCACCGGGCTGCTGCGCGCCGTCACCCTCGCGGGCGACCACGCGCCCGCGGTGGCCGTCGCAGCCAGGGAGGCGGGCTTCATCGTCAACCCGGTCACCCCGGACGCGCTCCGCCTCGCCCCGCCGCTCGTGGTCACCATCGACCAGTTGGACCTCTTCGTCGACGCCCTGCCGGCCCTGCTCGACACCGCCACCAAGGAGACCGGATGACGCTGCGCCACTTCCTCGCCGACGACGACCTCTCGCCGGCCGAGCAGCGCGAGGTGCTCGACCGGGCCGTCGCACTCAAGGCCGCTCCGTTCTCGGACCGCCGCCTGGCAGGGCCGCGCTGCGTCGCCGTGCTGTTCGACAAGCCGACGCTGCGCACGCAGGTCTCGTTCGTCGGCGCGGTGACCGGGCTCGGCGGCTACCCGATGGTCGTCGACGGGCGGCTCGCCGGGGTGGGGGAGCGGGAGTCGGTGGCCGATGTCGCCCGCGTCCTCGGCCCGCAGTCGGCCGCGATCGTCTGGCGTACCTTCGCGCAGTCGCGGCTCGAGGAGCTGGCCGCCCACGCCGGGGTGCCGGTGGTGAACGCGCTCACCGACGACTACCACCCGTGCCAGGTGCTCGCCGACCTGCTGACCGTGCGAGAAGCGTTGGGCGACAGCACCGGCCGCACCCTTGCCTACGTGGGCGACGGCGCGAACAACATGGCGCACTCGTACCTGCTCGGCGGCGCGACCGCGGGAATGCACGTGCGCATCGGCACGCCACCGACGCACCTGCCGAGTCTCGACGTCGTGGCCCGGGCCGAGCAGGTCGCGGCCGGCACCGGTGGGTCGGTCACCGTCACCGACGATGCGGCCGCGGCGGTCGACGACGCCGACGTGGTGGCCACGGACACCTGGGTGTCGATGGGGCAGGAGGCCGATGCGGAGGGGCGCACGGGCACGGGCGGGCCTTTCGAGGCGTACCGGGTCGACGCCGATCTCATGGCGCACGCCGCCGCGGATGCGGTCTTCCTGCACTGCCTGCCCGCCTATCGCGGGCTCGAGGTCGCCGCCGACGTCGTCGACGGGCCGCGCTCGCTCGTCTGGCAGGAGGCCGAGAACCGGCTGCACGCGCAGAAGGCGCTGCTGTCCTGGCTCGTCGAGCGCGCCGACGCCGATGGCGGACCGTCCGAGGGAGTCGCCCGGTGAGCGTGTCGACCAGCCGGGTGGCCCGGCAGCAGCGCATCGTGGAGATCCTCGGTGCGACGCCCGTACGCTCGCAGACCCAGCTGCTCGACCTGCTCGCCGCGGATGGTATCGAGGTCACCCAGGCCACCCTCTCCCGCGACCTCGTCGACGTCGGTGCCGAGCGGGTGCGGGTGGGCAAGAACCTGGTCTACGCCGTCCCCGGCGAAGGAGGTGACCGCACGGTCCGTGCGGCCCTCGACCCGGAGGAGCGGATGACGCGTCTTCAGGTCCGCTGCCACGAGCTGCTCGTGTCCGCGGATTCGTCGGCGAACCTCGTCGTCCTGCGGACCCCACCGGGCGCGGCGAACTTCCTCGCCTCGGCGCTCGACCACTC
>JBOFLR010000221.1:0-3119 GCA_051657965.1 Dermatophilaceae bacterium | reverse complement strand
GACCGTGGCCCCGCCTGGGGCGCGCCCGGCCGAGGTCGCGGTGTTGCTCACGACGCCGGCGTCCACGTCGGCCTGGGTGACCGTGTACGGCGCTGCGGTGCAGGTGGTCTGCGCGGCAGGGGCCAGCGTCGTGGTCGGGCAGGTGACCGTGCCGGCCCGCGGGTCCGCGACCACCACCGACGTCAGCGTCACCGTCCCGGTGTTGCGCACCACGAACGACCACCCGACCCGGTCCCCGAGGTCGGTGACCCCGTTGCCGTTCACGTCGGTGACTCCGGCGGTCTTGGTCAGCGTCAGGCTCGGGTTCGACGGGATCGGTGTCGACGCACCTGAGGTGTTCGAGACGCGGGTGCCGTTGGGGGCGACACCGGTGACGCCGGCCAGGTTGGTCACAGCGCCGGCGTCGACATCGGCCTGGGTCAGGGTGTAGCTGGCCGAGGAGCAGGTCATCTGCGCCGACCCACCACCGGGCAGCGTGGTGGCCGGGCAGGTGATCGGTGACCCGGACAGCTTGGGGTCGGTGAGGGTGATCGCCGTGAGGTCGACGTTGCCGGTGTTCCGCACGGTGAACGCATAGGTGATGGTGTCGCCCACGTCCGGTCCGTTGCCGTCGAGGTCCTGGACGGGCCCTGCCGACTTGACGACGTTGATATTGGGCGACGGCGGGAGCGCCGGCGTGACGCATCCCTCGTTGTCGGTCGCTGGGCCGGCCTCCTGACCAGGGGGCAGGTCGGCCCGGTTGTGGACCGCGGTGCCGGGGCCGCCGCAGCCGAAGATCGGGATCTGGTCGGCGTAGAAGTAGTCGATGACCACGGAGTAGGTGTGGGTGGCGCCGGCGGCGATCGTGGTGTTCGCGGCGCCGATGGTGAACGGCCCGGCGCCGGTGGCCGATCCGACGGCTTGCCCGGACCAGGATGCGCCGAGCACCGGGAGGTTGGCCGCGAAGGACGGGGTGTCGATGATCGGGCCGTAGCTACCGGACACCGGGCCGCTGTTGGTCACCCGGACGACGTACCCGGCCCGGTACGTCCCGTTGCGTGCCGGTCCGCCGGTCACCGTCGCCACCTTGGTGAGGTTGAGCGACGGCCGGACGACGGTGGTCGTGGTCGACGACGGCGCGGAGACGACGTCGTCCCCCTGCGGATCGCGCGCGGCGGCGGTCGCGGTGTTGGCCACCACGCCGGCGTCGGCATCCGCCGAGGTGATGACGTAGGGAGTCGTCGCGGTGCAGGTGGTCTGCGCACCGGGCGCCAGCGTGGTCGCGGCGCAGGTGACCGGCCCGGCCTTCGGGTCGTCGACCGCGACGGCGTCGAGGCTCACCGTGCCGACGTTGCGCACCGTGAAGGTGTACGCGATCCGATCGCCGGCATCGGTGCCCCCGTTGCCGTTCGCGTCGGCGACGGTCGCGCTCTTCGTCAGCCCCATCGCCGAGGCCTGCGCCACCGGGATGTCGGACGTCGACGGGTCGGAGGTGGCGGGGATGCCGAGTGGCCCGGTCGCGGACGCGGCGGCGGTGTTCGACACGACGCCGGCGTCCACATCCGCCTGGGTGACCGCGTACGCGTCATCCGCCGTGCAGGTGGTGCTCGCACCGGGCGCCAGGCTCGTCGCCGGACACGTCACGGCACCGGCCAGCGGGTCGCTCACCGCCAGCGCGGTGACCGTGACGTTGCCGATGTTCGTCACGAGGAACGAGTACGTGATCGGGTCGCCGAGGTCGGTGACGCCGTCCCCGTCGGAGTTCCCGACGGCTCCCGACTTGGCGACGGTGAGCCCGGGGCGCAGGTCCGGCGCGACGGTGCTCTCCACCTCGGGAATCACGCCCGGCAGTCCACCTGCTTCGAAGCTGCCGCTCGCGGCGTTGACCACGAACCCGGAGTCGACGTCGGCCTGGGTGATCACGTACTCGTCATCCGCGGTGCAGGTGGTGCTCGCACCGGGCGCCAGGGTGGTCACCGCGCAGGTCACCGCACCGGCCTTCGGGTCGCTGACGGCGAGGTCGGTCGCGGTGGTCGTGCCGGTGTTGGTCAGCTCGAACGACCACCGGATGACGTCGCCAGCCGCGA
The DNA here is from genome assembly GCA_051657965.1 of Dermatophilaceae bacterium. Lineage (GTDB taxonomy): Bacteria > Actinomycetota > Actinomycetes > Actinomycetales > Dermatophilaceae > JBOFLG01. The sequence continues at coordinate 1,053 of JBOFLR010000221.1, read as the reverse complement.
TCAGGCCGTCACCGTCGACATCGGTCGCTGCACCGGTCTTCGCCATCTCGACGGTGCTCACCTGGTCGACCGGGGTATCGGTCGTCGCTCGGTTCGACCGCACGACGTCACCGTTGCCCCGGTCGGTGAACGCGACCGCGACGTTCGACACGACGCCCGCGTCGACGTCCGCCTGGGTGATGACGTAGGGGTCGTCGGCGATGCAGGTGCGGGTCTGCCCGCGGACGAAGCCGCGGCCCGGACAGCTGACCGGCCCGGCCAGCGGGTCGTCGACCCCGGTGAGCTGGCCGAGGTCGGTGTCGCCGGTGTTCGTCGCCTCGAACGTCCAGGCGATGGTGTCGCCGAGGTCCGTGATGCCGTTGCCGCCCACGTCGGTCACCGACGCCGACTTCACCAGGGTGATCTCCGGCGCCTGCGCGATCGGCACGTCGGCCTCGGCGAGCGTGGACGTGACCGCGCCGCCGGCCGGGTCGCGGCCGAAGGCCTGGGCGGTGTTCTGCACGACACCGAAGTTCACGTCGGTCGCGTTCACGACGTACGGCTGGTCGCTGGTGCACGTCATCGAATCGCCCGGGCCGAGGGTGGTGCGCGGGCAGCTCACCGTGATCGGCGCCAGCCGGAAGTCCCGCAGCTCGACCGAGGTGAGCGTGACGTTCCCGGTGTTGGTGACCTCGAAGTCGTAGTCGACGGTGTCGCCGAGCGCGATCCGCCCGTCGCCGTCGACATCGGTCGTGGCCGCCGACTTGGTCACGGCCAGAACGGGATCCTGGCCGATCGGTGTCGCGGTCGACGACTGGTCGGATGACGTGGTGTCGCCTTGCGGGTCCTCGCCCGTGGCGACGGCGGTGTTCGCGACCACCCCGGCGTCGACGTCGGCCTGGGTGATCGTGTACGGGCTGGCGGTGCAGGTGGTTGTCGCACCAGGTGCCAGAGTCGCTGTCGCACAGGTGGTCTCACCCGCTGTCGGGTCGTCCACCAGAACCGGGTCGAGGGTGACGGTGCCGCGGTTGACCAGCTCGAAGGACCAGTCGATCGTGTCGCCGAGGTCGGTGC
>JBOFLR010000220.1:0-2937 GCA_051657965.1 Dermatophilaceae bacterium | reverse complement strand
ACCGATCTCGAGCTGCGCCCCGCCGAGTCGTCCCCGGTACGGCTCACCCGGATGCGGTGGTCGGGGCCGGGCGTTCACGATCGCGGAGTCGCGGCGCTGGGCCGGGCCCTCGAGCACGCGAGCCTGCCGTGGGCGTGGTGCGGCTGGTTGATCCGGCTTCCGGCGGTCACCTCGCTGCTCCAGCTGATCGCGGACGCCTGCGGCCTCGGCCCGCGAGACCTTTCCCGCGAGCCCGACGCGACCCCGACTGCACCGGTGCGTACGGTGGCCCGGTGAGCGCCGCGACGCGACGACAGCTGATGGATGCCGCGGTGCGGCTCACGGCGCGGACCGGCACGCGCGGACTGACGGCGCGTGCGATCGGCGCCGAGGCCGGGGTGAACCAGGCGTTGATCTTCTATCACTTCGACGGTGTCGACGGTTTGCTGCGCGCGGCCTACGCGGACGCCACCCGGGCGATGGTCGAGGACTTCGCGACCGGTCTGTCGTCGGCCGCCACATTCACCGAGCTGTACGAGGTGGGTGAACAGCTGGGTCGACGGTCGAGGGAGGACGGGAGCGCGGCACTGCTCGTGACGGTGATGGCGGCGGCACATCACGACCAGCAGATGGCCGCGTCATTGGCGGCGTCGCTCAGCGCATGGCTCGAGGTGGTCGACGCCGCGGTGTCACGGGTGCTTGCCGCCTCGAGTCTGGACGAGGTGGTCGACAGCACCGCCCTGGCTCGCTCGCTGGCGGCGGCCACCATCGGGATGGTCACCGTCGACGCCTTGCCCGGCGCTCCCCTGGGTGCCACCTTGCGTGCGGCCGACGGGGTACCGCAGGCCATCGACGGACTGGTGGGACGGTTTCCGCGCGCCGTCGTGCGGCGCTTCGCACGCATCCTCCGCCGGGCCGAGGCCATCACCCCGGGCTGAGCGACGTCAAGACCCGGTGCCGCATGCCCCGGTGCCGCATGCCCCGGCGCCGCATGCCCCGGCGCTGTGCGGCCCCGGCGCTATGCGGCCTTCTCGTTCGTCTCGGGGTCGGCGGCGATGGCGTGTTCCAGCCACTCGTCGCTCAGGTAGTGCTCGGCCCACGCCTCGTCGGCGACCACGTCGTGTTCCTCGTCGTCATGCTCGCCGTCATGCTCGTCGTGGTCCTGCTCGAGATGATCGTCTCCGGCGGATTGCTGCTCGTGCCATCGTTCGGCGTCGCGACCCGTGAAGCCGATGGTGATGTCGAGGTCGCCAACGGCGTCGCCGAGTAGGGCAGTGGCGTGGGCGCGGCGGTTCTCGAGAGAAGGTTCTCGGTCGCGGAGCTGGTCGAGGGCCTGGTCGTAGGAGCCTGGACTCAGGTCCCAGGTGACGTACCGGCCGTGGTCGTCGGGTCGTTCCCGGACGGCTGCCCACAGACGTCTCTGGTGAACGACGGTGTGATGCCGCCGGCAGAGCAGGGCGCCGTTGCCGATATCGGAAGGGCCGTGGTGTTCCCACCAGCGCACGTGGTGGGCGATGCACCACAAGGCGGGAGCGCCGCAGCCTGGGTAGGTGCAACCCTTGTCGCGCACGGTGAGCCGTCGTCGTTGGGCGCGGGTGAACAAGCGCACGGCCAGGCCCTGGTCGACCACCTCGCCAGCAGAACCCAGGACATACGGGATGAGCACGGCGTCGCAGGCGATGCGGCGTAGCTGTCCAGGCCCGATCAGCGTGCTGCTGGCGACCGACCCGAGAACCTCGCCGGCGCCAACCTCGGTGGCACCGCCGGTGACCGTGTCGTACAGGTCGGCGAGGGGAACTGTCACATGCAGCGCGACCGCGGACCCCGCCGCACCGTCTGCCCCGGTGTGCTCGTCGACATCGAGCGCGGCGCCGCGAGAGACCACCTCGGTCAGGGCCTCGACGCGCCGCTGCCCGGCCGGGCGCAGATCGGGCTCACCGGTCTGCTCGTTCGGGGCCGGCGCCGACCGCGGCCCGATGGCGGCTTCGAGGACCGCCGCCTGTGCGGGGGTCATCGCGAGCGCGTACTCGGTCACCTCCGCGGATCGCACTCTCGACGTGGACAGGTACGCCGATGACGCCAGCCGCTCCTGGATCCTGTCGAGCTCACCGGACAGCCCGTGCCTGGCGATCAGGGCCGGGCGAAGCCGTCGCATCGTGCTGGCGCCCTGATTCAGCGCAAGGCCGACCAGTGCCGAGGTCACCGTGGGCACCGCCTCCGGGACCAGCCGCTCGGTGAGCCTCCCGACCTCGGCCAGGACCGCCATCGCCGATCCCGGAGTGAGCAACACCTCCCCACCGTCGCCCCCGGCGGAGGCGGCTCCACCGCGAGTATCGACACCACGCTGGTCGCCGCCGTCAGCATGATCACCGACGTGATCACCAGTGCCGGTCATCGCGGCCCAGACGATGCCCAGCGGAACGTCCTGGGACAGCGTGGCTGGGTGCTCCGCTGCAGCCAGCCCCGAGCCCCGGGTCGCGGCGGCGACCTCGGCCGCGACTTTCGTCAGGGGGTACCAGCCACCCTGCCGCAGCGAGGGCGCATGGCACTTCACCCAGGAGTCCACCTCCCGCCCCGTGACCTCACCCCGCCGCACCACCTCCACGGTCACTTGCGCCTGTGCCGCCCGGGCGGCTGCTGCCACCTCGTCGAGCACCGACATCAGCTCGGCGAGCTCTGCTCCGGACGCTCTGTCGAGAACGGATGTCACCCCTGCCGCCACGCCATGTGCGGCCCGCAACAACGAGCAACGCTCGCCGAGGGTTGCGGAACCGAGGCTCATACGACCATCATAATAGAACCTGCGTACGAAATCAAGGCAGTCGGCCCTCGGTGGCGCTCGGCCTCGCAGCAGACCGCGAGTCGCCGCGATGCCGCCGGGCCATAGGGCGTCACCACGGCATCGAACTCTCACATCGCCGGGCCACCGAACCGTCTGCGCCGGCTACGAGAGGCACG
>JBOFLR010000219.1:0-6249 GCA_051657965.1 Dermatophilaceae bacterium | reverse complement strand
CGGCACCGCGGTGCCGCTCGGCGTCATCCCGGCCGGCACGGGCAACGACATCTCGCGTGAGCTCGGCCTGCCCGTGCATGATCTGGCCGGCGCGGTCGAGCGCATCGTCGACGACGGCATCACCCGACGGGTCGACGCGGCACGGGTGACGTCGCCGGCCGGTGAGCACCGGTGGTACCTCGGAGTGCTCGCGGCCGGGTTCGACGCGGTCGTCAACGAGCGGGCCAACCGCTGGCGCCGGCCGAAGGGCCCGCTGCGGTACCACCTGGCGACCGTCCGGGAGCTCCCGGTGTTCCGGCCGATCCCGTACGTGCTGGTCCTCGACGACCGGCGGCTGGAGACCGAGGCGATGCTGGTCGCCGTCGGCAACGGCCCGTCCTACGGCGGCGGGATGAAGGTCACCCCGGACGCGTCGTTCGACGACGGACTGCTCGACGTGCTGGTCGTGCATCGCATCTCGGTGCTCGAGCTGCTGCGAGTCTTCCCGCGGGTGTTCCACGGCTCCCACGTCACCCACCCGGCCGTCGAGATCGTCCGGGCCCGGTCGGTGCGGCTGCAGGCCGATGGCGTCGTGGCCTACGCCGACGGCGAACGGCTCGGGCCGCTCCCGCTCACCGTCGAGGTGGTCCCGGGAGCGCTCGAGGTGCTGGTGTGAACCGCGCTGCTCCGTGCCGAGTCGCCGCACGGTCGAGCGGGGCCGAGCGGAGTCGCTGACGTAGCCTTCAGTCCATGCCCAGCCCCGCCGAGCGGTACGCGGCTGCCCGGGACCGGGCTCGCCGCGAACGCTCCGAGCTGGCCCGCTTCACCGCCGGCCTCGACTTCCCGCTCGACGACTTCCAGCTGCGCGCATGCGAGGCCGTCGAGGAGGGGCGAGGCGTGCTCGTCGCGGCCCCGACCGGCGCGGGCAAGACCGTCGTCGGCGAGTTCGCAGTGCACCTCGCGCTGGCAACCGGGCGAAAAGCGTTCTACACCACGCCGATCAAGGCGCTGTCGAACCAGAAGTTCCACGACCTCGTCCGCCGCCACGGTGCCGAGCAGGTCGGCCTGCTCACCGGCGACTCCTCGGTCAACGGCGAGGCGCCCGTCGTCGTCATGACCACCGAGGTGCTCCGCAACATGATGTACGCGGGCTCGGGCACGCTCGACGGCCTGGGCTACGTCGTCATGGACGAGGTGCACTACCTCGCCGACCGGTTCCGCGGCGCGGTCTGGGAGGAGGTCATCATCCACCTGCCCGAGTCGGTGCAGCTGGTCTCGCTGTCCGCCACGGTGAGCAACGCCGAGGAGTTCGGCGACTGGCTCGCCGAGGTGCGCGGCAACCACGAGGTGGTCGTCTCCGAGCACCGGCCGGTCCCGCTGTTCCAGCACATGATGGTGGGCACCACGACCTTCGACCTCTTCGCCGGCAATCGGGTCGACCCCGACCTGCTGCACGCCATCCGCGGCGCCGAGCAGCGCGGCCGTTTCTCGGATGACGCCTTCCGGGGGGCTTCGCCCCCCGGATCCCCCCCGAAAGATTTCCGCCGCGTCGGCGGGATCCGCGGCGGTCCGCGGGCCGGCGGCCGGGGGAGAGGAGTCGGACGGTCGGACGGCCGGGGTCGCGCCGGGTACGCCGAGCGCGGGGCGCCACGCGGCCCCGGCGGCGGACCGGGTGGCCGGGGGTTCGCCCGTGGCGGCCGGCCCGGTGGCGGCGCGACCCGCCCCGAGGTGGTCGACGAGCTCGACCGCGACGGCCTGCTGCCGGCGATCGTCTTCGTGTTCAGCCGGGTCGGTTGCGAGGCCGCGGTCGGGCAGCTGCTCGCGGCCGGCACCCGGCTCGTCGCGCCCCGGGAGGGTGACGTCATCCGGCGGATCGTCGAGGAACGGGTCGAGTCGCTCGCCGACGAGGACCTCGGCGTGCTCGGCTACTGGGACTTCCTCGAGGGGCTGACCCGCGGGTTCGCGGCGCACCACGCCGGGATGCTGCCGCTGTTCCGCGAGATCGTCGAGGAGCTGTTCACGACCGCGCGAATCCGCTGTGTGTTCGCTACGGAGACACTGGCACTCGGCATCAACATGCCGGCACGCACGGTGGTGCTCGAGAAGCTGGTCAAGTTCAACGGCGAGGCGCACGTCGACGTCACGCCCGCCGAGTACACGCAGCTCACCGGCCGGGCCGGGCGGCGCGGCATCGACGTCGAGGGGCACGCGGTCGTGCAGTGGAGCCGTGGTGTCGACCCGATGGCGGTCGGCGGGCTGGCCTCGGCGCGCACCTACCCGCTGCGGTCGAGCTTCCGGCCGACCTCCAACATGGCCGTCAACCTCGTGGCCCGGGTGGGTCGCGAGATGGCGCGGGAGATCCTCGAGACCTCGTTCGCCCAGTTCCAGGCGGATCGAGCGGTCGTCGGTCTGGCCACCCAGCTGCGGCGCGGCGAGGAAGGGCTCGCCGGGTACGCCGAGGCGATGCACTGCGACCTCGGCGACTTCCGCGAGTACGCGCGGCTGCGGCGCGAGCTCGGCGACGCCGAGAAGGCCGGTCGGCGGGCCAGGTCGGCGTCGCGCCGCGCCGAGGCCGCGGTGTCGATGGAGGCGCTGCGGGTGGGCGACGTCATCCGGATCCCGTCCGGGCGGCGGGCCGGGTGGGCCGTGGTCGTGCAGCCGGCTCGTACGGCGAAGGGCACCCCGATGGGGCCGGCGGTGGTCACCGAGGACCGGCAGTTCCGGCGGCTCACCGTCGTCGACGTCCCGGAGCCGGTGGAGGCGCAGGCCCGGGTCAAGGTGCCGGCCCAGTTCAACCCGAAGTCGCCGAAGTCGCGCCGCGACCTCGCGACGTCGCTGCGGATCGCGGTGCCGAACGGGTTCGACGACGCGCCGTCGCGCCGGGGACGGGCGGCGGCGGATGACGGGCGGCCTGTCGGCGGGAGCACGGGGGTCAGCGCCCGCCGTGGGGCGGCATCCGGCACCGACGACGTCGAACGGCTGCGCGCCGCGCTGCAGGCGCACCCGTGCCATCGCTGCCCCGACCGCGAGACGCACGCCCGGTGGGCCGAGCGCTGGTGGCGGCTGAAGCGGGAGACCACCGGCATCCAGCGGCGGGTCGAGGGCCGCACGAACACCGTGGCGCAGACGTTCGACCGGATCTGCGAGGCGCTCGAGGCGCTGGGCTACCTGGCCGAGGGCGGCGCCGTGGTCACCGCGCGCGGGGAGCGGCTGCGCCGGCTGTACACCGAGAAGGACCTGCTCGCGGCCGAGTGCCTACGCCGCGACGTGTGGACCCGGCTGGATGCAGCAGAGCTGGCGGCCGCGGTGTCGGTGCTCGTGCACGAGCCGCGCGGCGACGGCGCGGAGGTGTCGCCGCGGATGCCGACCGCCGACGTCGCCGACGCCGTGGCCGCCACCGAGCGGCTGTGGCGCGAGATCGAGGAGCTCGAGACCGCGCACGCCCTGCCGACCACCGGGGCACCCGACGGCGGGCTGGCCTGGATGGTGCACCGGTGGGCGGCGGGGGAGCGGCTCGAGACGGTGCTGCGCGGGTCCGACGTCGCGGCCGGTGACTTCGTGCGCCGGTGCAAGCAGCTCGTCGACCTGCTCGACCAGGTCTCGAACGCGACGCCCGACCCCGAGCTGCGGCGCACCGCCCGGCGCGCGGTCGACGCGGTGCTGCGTGGCGTGGTCGCCGCCGACCGCCTCGACTGATGGGCCTTACCGATCCGACCAGGTTCTGAGGGCGTCACCCACCACCTCGATCGAGACGTGGTCAGTGCAGGTCGAGGGCGGTGAGCAGGCGGCGCATCGGGCTGGTCACGCCGTAGGTCTCGGTCACCTGGTCGAGCAGGTCGGGGTCGGCCACCTCGTGCGGGACGGCGAGGTCCACGTCATCCGGCACCGCCGCGTCGCGGCGCACCCGCACCACCTGTGGCGCGACGTCGAGGTAGGCGGATGACGCCTCGAGGTTCGCGCGCCGCGCTCCCTTGATCGCCGGGTCGCCGCCGTCGACGGCGGCCCGCAGCCCGGCGAGCGAGCCGTAGGTCGCGATGAGCGCGGCGGCGGTCTTGTCGCCGATGCCCTTGACCCCGGGTAGCCCGTCGCTGGTGTCGCCGCGCAGCACCGACATGTCGAGGTAGGCGTCCCCGGTCGGCACGCCGTACTTCTCCCGCAGCAACGCCTGGGTCGCGAGGTCGGGCTCGCGCACGCCGCCACGCCCGGTGTAGAGCACCCGGATGCCGTGGGCGTCATCCACGAGCTGCAGCAGGTCGCGATCCCCGGTGACGACGTCGACCGGCATCACCCCGCGGTACCGGGTGGCCAGGGTGCCGATGACGTCGTCGGCCTCGCAGTGCGGGACACCGAGACGGGCGATGCCCACCGCGGCGAGGGCGTCGCGGATGACGGGCACCTGTGGGGTGAGGTCGTCGGGCGACTCCTCCGCGGTCTCGCTGCCGTCGGTGAGGCGGTGCGTCTTGTAGGTGGGGACGAGGTCGACGCGCCACTGCGGTCGCCAGTCGTCGTCCCAGCACGCCACGAGGTGGGTGGGGCGGTGCGCGGCGACGAGCGTGGCCACCATGTCGAGGAAGCCGCGCAGGGCGTTCGTCGGCGGTTCGTCGGGCGATTGGCGCTGGTCTGGCACCCCGTAGAACGCCCGGAAGTACAGACTGGCGGAGTCGAGCAACATCAGTCGGGGTGCGCGGTCGGCCACGTCCGGGAGGCTACCCGCCCCATCGGGCTGGTGCGCCGCGGCTAGTCTCGCCGCATGGAGGACGTCGACCGTCGGATCGTCGCGCTGCTCGCCGGCGACGGTCGGATGAGCTACACCGACCTCGGACGGGCGCTGGGGATGTCGACCTCGGCGGTGCACCAGCGGGTCCGGCGGCTGGAGGAGCGTGGCGTCGTACGGGGTTACACCGTGCGGGTCGACCACGGTCAGCTCGGCCGGGCGTTGACGGCGTTCATCTCCATCACTCCCCTCGACCCTGCCGCTCCCGACGACATCCCCGACCGGCTGCGCGAGGTGCCCGAGATCGAGGAGTGCCACTCCGTGGCCGGAGACGAGAACTACATCCTCAAGGTGCGGGTCGCCACGCCGGCCGACCTCGAGGAGCTCATCGCCACGGTACGGGGGTCGGCGAACGTCGCCACCCGCACCACCGTCGTGCTCTCCACGCCATGGGAATGAGCCCGGTCGGATGACGCCGGCGAACCTTCCCGAGGACCTCCGGTTCTACCTCCAGCAGGGCCGCGACGCGATGCTTCGCGCGCTCGACGGGCTGTCCGAGTACGACATCCGCCGGCCGCTCGCGCCGAGCGGCACGAACCTCCTCGGCCTGGTCAAGCACCTCTCCGGCATCGAGCTCGGCTACCTCGTCACGTCGGTCGGTCGCGAGGCGCCGGTGCTGCCCTGGAACGAGGACGGGTCGGTCTGGGAGAACGGCGACCTCTGGGCCCGCGCGGAGGAGAGCCGCGAGTACCTCGTCGGGCTGTACCGCGAGGCATGGTTGCTGGCCGACGCCGCGCTCGTCGAGATCCCGCTCGACGCCGCAGCGACGGTGCCGTGGTGGCCGCAGGCGCGCCGTACGACGACGTTCGGCCATCTCGTCGTGCGCGTCGTCGCCGAGACCGCGCAGCACGCCGGACACGCCGACATCCTCCGCGAGACGCTCGACGGGCGCGGTGGCCGTGACCACGACGACCTGGGCGACGGGGCGTGGTGGGACGACTACGTCGCCCGCATCCAGGCCGCCGCCGACGCCCACCGCTGACCGGTCACGCCGGCGCGGCGAGGTGGCGGCCGAGGTCCTCCTGCACCAGCATGGCGTTGACCATGGCGCCGGTGCGGGTACCCGCTGCTGCCGCCATGACGACCTGCGCCATCGGGTCGGTGACGTTGCCGGCGGCCCAGACCCGGTCGATGCTCGTGCGGCCGGTCGGGTCGGCGGGGACGGCCCGGCCGACGACCCGGCCGAACACCTCGACGTCCTCGGCGGCCACGCCGAGCGACTCCAGCACCGCGGAGCGCGCAGCGGCGAACGGGGCGACGACCACGGCGTCGGCACGCACCACGCCGGCTCCCTCCACGACGACGTCGGTGAGCACGTCGTCGACCGAGCGCACCTCGACGGCCTTGCCCTCCACGACGTCGGCGCCGATCGCACGGAGCCGGTCGAGCTGTGCGGCGTCGAGCGCATCCGGCTCGTGGACGATGACGGCGAGGTCGTCGGTGAGCTGGCTGAACAGCTCGGCGTGGTGCAGGCCCACCGCCGACGTGGCGAGCAC
>JBOFLR010000218.1:0-2808 GCA_051657965.1 Dermatophilaceae bacterium | reverse complement strand
ACATCTTCGTCGCGGTGTGCAGCTCGACGTGCACCTCGAGCCCGAGCGCGGGGTCGTACGCGGCGAGCGCGTCGTCGTAGGCGAGCACCGTCTCGGTGGCCGTGGTCGTCATCCGCGCACCTCCGTGGTCGCGAGGTCGGGGGCCCGGTCGAGGATGCCGCCACCCCACTGTGCGGTCAGGCGCGCCTCGAGCGCCGCACCCACCGCGTAGAGCCGGTCGTCAGCCATGGCGGGGGCCAGCACCTGGAACCCCGTGGGCAGCCCGTCCTCGGGTGCCAGGCCGCTCGGCACCGACATGCCCGGGATGCCGGCGAGGTTCGCCGGGATGGTCGCGACGTCCTGGAGGTACATCGACATGGGGTCGTCGAGCTTGTCGCCGAGCCGGAACGCGGTGGTCGGTGCGGTGGGGCTGACGAGCACGTCGGCCGCCTCGAAGGCCGCCGCGAAGTCGTCGGCGATGAGGCGGCGGACCTTCTGTGCCGAGCCGTAGTACGCGTCGTAGTAGCCGCTCGACAGCGCGTACGTGCCGAGGATGATGCGGCGCTTGACCTCGTCGCCGAAGCCGGCGTCGCGGGTGGCGGCCATGACCTGCTCGGCGCTGGGGTCGAGGACGCCGTCGGGTGCGACGCGCAGGCCGTAGCGCATGGCGTCGAACTTCGCGAGGTTGCTCGAGGCCTCGCTCGGGAGGATGAGGTAGTACGCCGCCAGGGCGTAGGTGAATGACGGGCACGACACCTCGACGACCTCGGCGCCGGCGTCGAGCAGGTGCTGCACGGCCTCGTCGAACCGCTGCTGCACCCCGGCCTGGAAGCCCTCGCCGGTGAGCTCGCGGACGATGCCGATGCGCAGGCCGCTGACGTCGGCGCGGCGGGCGGCCTCGACCACCGGCGGCACGGGTGCGTCGATCGACGTCGAGTCCATCGGGTCGTGGCCGCCGATGACCTCGTGCAGCAGGGCGGCGTCGAGCACCGTGCGGGTGCACGGCCCGGCCTGGTCGAGCGAGCTCGCCAGCGCGACGAGGCCGTACCGGGACACCCCGCCGTACGTCGGCTTGGTGCCGACCGTCCCCGTGACCGCGGCGGGCTGGCGGATCGAGCCGCCGGTGTCGGTGCCGATCGCGAGCGGCGCCTGGAACGAGGCGACGACCGATGACGACCCGCCGCCGGACCCGCCGGGGATCCGGTCCAGGTCCCACGGGTTGCGGCTCGGGCCGTACGCGCTGTGCTCGGTCGAGGAGCCCATGGCGAACTCGTCCATGTTCGTCTTGCCGAGCAGCGGCATCCGCGCCTCGCGCAGCCGGGTGACGAGGGTGGCGTCGTACGGAGGCACCCAGCCCTGCAGGATGCGCGACCCGCAGGTGGTGGGCAGGCCCCTCGTCGCCATGACGTCCTTGACCGCGACGGGCACGCCGGCGAGGGCGGGCAGCGGCTCGCCGGCCGCGCGGCGGTGGTCGACGTCGTCGGCCGCGGCGAGCGCGCCGTCGGTGTCGACGTGCAGGTAGGAGTGCACGGCGCCGTCGACGGCGGCGGTGCGCTCGAGGTGCGCCTGCACGACCTCGCGCGAGGACACCTCGCCCCGGGAGAGGAGGTCGGCGAGATCGGCGGCGGTGGACCGGGTGAGGTCGGTGGTCACGGGTGGGGTCACTCTTCGGTCAGGATGCGGGGGACGCTGAAGCGCTGCTGCTCGGCCTCGGGAGCGCCGGCGAGCACCTGCTCGGGGCCGAGCGAGGGCCGCACGACGTCGGGCCGGGTGACGTTGACGAGCGGCATCGGGTGGCTCATCGGCTCCACGTCGGCGATCGGGGCCTGCTGCACGGTGGCGACGCTCTCGAGGATGACGGCGAGCTCGCCGACCATGCGGTCCAGCTCGGAGCCTTCGAGGTCGATCCGGGCGAGCCCGGCGAGGTGCGCGACGTCGTCGCGCGTGAGGTCGGCCATGCGCGGAAGTCTAGGGGCCGGCTCGCGGGCAGCTCGCGCGTGGGCAGACCGGCCACCACGTCGGGCCGGGCGCGGCCCGGCGACGGACGCGACCGGGCACGGGAGGCGGTTCCTCGTGACCGGCGCCGACGCCAGCCCTGGCGACCGTGCCGGTCGAGCACCGGACCTGACACACTGACCGGCGTGACCGACAACCTCACTCCGGCAGCGATGTACGTACCGCGTTTCCACGTCCGTCAGAAGATCACCGTCATGGTGAACCGCTACCAGGTGTACGCCGCCAACCCCGACGGCAGCCAGGGACAGCTGCTCGCGTTCGCGGAGCAGAAGCGGATGAAGCTCAAGGAGGAGATCCGGTTCTTCGCCGACGAGTCGAAGCAGCGGGTCGTCTTCTCGTTCAAGGCCAGGCAGGTGCTCGATGTCAGCGCGGAACACGACGTGTTCGACGAGTACGGCACCCCGATCGGGTGGTTCCGCAAGGAGTTCGGAGCCAGTCTGATCCGCTCGACCTGGACGATGGGCAGCGCCGGCGTGCAGGCGCGCGGCCAGGAGCGCCGGCCGGTGATCGCGGTGCTGCGCAGGGTCTGGGACCTCATCCCCTACCTCGGCGACATCTGGGTGCCGTTCGTGTTCCACTTCGACTTCGTCGACACCACCACCGGTGCACCGGTGCTGACCAGCGAGCGTCGCAAGGCGATCCGCGACCGCTACGAGGTGACCGTGCCCGACACGCGTCTCGACTTCCGGGTGGCCGCCGCGATGGCGGTGGCGCTCGACGCGCTGCAGAGCCGCTGACCGAGACCGAGCCGACGCTGTTCCTGCGCCGTACATGCGCCCGCCGCCGCGCGCGTGCGGCGGGCGGGAGGGCGCA
>JBOFLR010000217.1:0-7748 GCA_051657965.1 Dermatophilaceae bacterium | reverse complement strand
GCACCTTCCCGGGGATGGTCGAGTCGGCCGAGCTGGTGCTCGCCGCGGTGCCGGGTGCGACGCTGCGCCGGATGCCGGGCGCGGACCACTCCTGGGAGCCGGGTCCGATGGCGGCCGAGCTCGCCCGCTTCACCCGGGACGCGTTCGGCGAGGAGTAGCCCGCAGTCGGCTGAGCCGCCGTCGTCTGTTGGCACGGCTTGCTGGTAGGGCGTGCGGCACCAGAGGACAGCCGTAGACAGTGCATGCCGGTGGGGCCGCGAAAGCATCTCACGTACTCCACCTCGAACGCCCGACACTCCTGTGGGGTGGCCGCTGCCGGATGCTAGAGCCGGACTGCAGGCCGCAGGAAGCTGCCGCCCGCATCGCCTTCAGCCCCCGCCGCGCGGGGGCTGTCGTGCATCACGGCCACCTGCCTTCCTGATGAACTCGATTCGACTCGGACAGGGTTCGCCCCAGTTTCGCCATCTCCCACTCCTCCAGCACGGGCTCATGCTGGCACGACGGGTCACATCAGATCAGGCGGCGGTCGAGCGCGACACTCGGATGGGCCGGAGACCGCTGGTGGCGGCGGTGCTGCTGCTTGGCTCGCGCCGGAGGGCCGCCTACCGGGATCCCTAGTGAGCCTAGGGCAGCGTCGGCTCCTCTAGCTCGTGCCGGCTCGTCCACAACCTCGCGCCAGCGGGCGGGTTGTCCACAGGCCTTCGGCGGGTGGATGACGTGTCACCCTTCTGGTGCCACACTCTCGTCATGTACTCGGGGGAGCCGGCCGGAGAGCTGCTGCGCGTTGATGCGCCCGCCGATGCCGCCGCAGCCCTCCACGCGGCCGCCACGGTCCGGCTGTTCGACCGGCGGACCGCGCCGTGGGCGGTGCTCCTCCGGCTCCTCCGGATCGCCCCACCGCTGCCGCTTCTCTATGTGGTGCTCACCGATGACTCAACCGAGCACGGATCCACAGTGGCGCTGGGAGTGTTCCTCGTCCTCACCGTGGTGGTGATCTCGGGAGAGTATCTCCTGGAACGGCCCGCCGGCGCCGAACCGTGGACCCGGTGGGGCTGGTATCTCGTGCTGGTCCTCACGCTGATCGCGCTGGTCGTAGTTGCCGCACGGTGGAGTCCGTGGCTGCTCGTCCTGGCCGGTCTGCTGGGCGGAGCCTGGGTCACCACACCCGTTCGGGACCTGTGGCGGGCCGGGCCGCCCGTGTCATGGCCCGCCGGGTCGGAGGCGTTCGCCACGTTGACCGTGCTGGCACGCGCGTCGTGGGTGCATCCCCGACGGTTGGCCGCGCTCACGGCGATGCCCGAGCCGGTGTCGCGGCAGTGGGTCGCCGAGCTCGCCCGGCTGGGCCTGGTCTCGTACGGCGGCATCTGGAGCGGCGGCAGTTCACGGAGCGGTGTGCAGGCCAGCTCGGCCGGTCGCGACCAGATGGCCCGGTGGCGGAGCCGTCTGGAGGAGCTGGCCGCGAGCTGAGGTGGGTCCGAGGACTCAGCTGCCGCGGGTCCGCGAACTCAGCGGCCGCGGAGCTGAGACCGTCGCTCGAGGTGCTCTACCCGCGGGTCCGGCGCTTCCACCGCCTCGGACTTCTCGACGTGGTCGGCCGCCGTCGACGCGCCGGACGCGCGATCCTGCTCTACCGCACCTGCGCCGACGAGTTCTTCGTCCCGTTGTCGGCACTGCCACCGGGGCTGGAGATGCTGCGATCCGAGCAGGTCTGGCACGACATCTTCCTGCGGCAGTTGCACCGCAACCTGATTCGCGAGTTCGACCGGAAGCAGGTCGCGGACGCCACGCGCTACGCCGTCGGGGTCCACCTGGCGCCCTACCCGGACGATGCGTAGACCGAACCCGGCTGGCATGACGCACTGCCGGTCGAGACCGCTGGCCTCACCCCCCACGGGCCGCCGCGGTCACGGCCGTCTGCGCCGGCTGGTGTCCATCGAGAGGATGAACGGCGCCGAGAAGTCCTCCCGTGTCGTCGAGGGGAAGTCCTCCAGCTGCTCGTCCGTCAGCTGGCTGGCGAAGTAGCCGCCGTCACCGACCACCACGAGCCGTCGCTTCCCGTCTCGCACCCCGAACTCGGCCGACGTGGCACCGATGATGCCGGTGCTGGCGTCGCCGACCACGGTGGTCGTGGCACCGTCCGGAGACAGCGCGATCACCGTGTTGTTCGGATGCGTGGCGAAGTACGTGGTGCCGTCGGTGTCGATGTCGAAGTCGTCACCGCTCAGGCCCTCGGCCACCAGTCCGGGTGCGCCGGAGCGGTTACCGCCCTCGACCGGGATGCGCCAGTACTGCTGGCGCGAGGAGTTGAACGTGTACACCGCGCCGCGATGACTCCGGATGCCGTTGAGGCCCGGAATGCCCTCGCGTGCGGTGTCCGGCAGTAGCCGGTCATCCTGCAGCCAGGTCTGCACCGAGCCCGTGGACGGTACGACGCGGTAGATGCTGCCGTTCCGCGCGTCGGCGGCGTACACGGCATCCGGCCGGGCGGCGTCGATGCCGTTGACCATGGCGCCCTGCGGGAAGACGGCAGCGGTCGTCATCCGCCCGTCGCCGGCGACGCGGGCCAGCGTGCCACGGGGCGCGCTCGGATCGGACCGGTCGGTGACGGTGGCGTACAGGCGGCCCGCGTCATCCATGGCGAGCGTGGACACCGTGGTGGTGGTGAGCCGGTCGAGCTGCCCGCGCACGGTCAGGCGGTACAGCCCCTGTTGGTCGACCTCGGAGGCTCCGACTGCGGCGTACACCGTCCCGTCGGGGGCCACTGCCACGTCGGTCACGCCGTTGCCCTCGTCGAAGGTGGCCTCGATGGTCGTGGGCAGCAGGTCGCCACCACGGGGGCGACCGCCGGTGGCGCTCGCCGTAGGGACCGACGCGAACGTGGCGGCCGTGGCCAGGCCGGCTATGCCGAAGGTATGGGTCAGGACAGTTCGACGGGTGGTGGTCATCGGTGCTCCTCGATGTCGACGCTGGCGATGAACGGGTCGGAGAAGTCCTCTCTCGTGGTTGCTGGAAAGTCCTCGAGCTGCTCTTCGGTGAGCTGCTTCGCGAAATATCCGCCGTCGCCGACGACGAATAGCCTGCGCTCACCGTCGCGCACACCGAATGTTGCAGATGTCGTGCCGATCATCCCGGTGCCCGCATCCCCGATGACGGTGCGCTCGCCCGTGGTGTCGAGCCGGACGAGCGTGTTGTTCGGATGCGTCGTGTAGTAGACGGTGCCGTCGGTGTCGATGTCGAAACCGTCGGCGCCGAGATCGTCGGCGACCAGGGTCGGCTCGCCCGCGCTGCCGTCGTGCTCGATCGGGATACGCCAGAGCTGACGGGTCGAGGAGTTGCCGGCATAGACGCTGTCGCCGAACACGCGGAGGCCGTTGAGCCCCGGCACGCCGGCGCCGTCGCGAGGCGCGAGCCGGTCGTCCTCCACCCAGGTCGTCACGGCACCGGTGCGTAGGTCGACCCGATGGATCACCCCGTCGCCGGAGTCGGCCGCGAAGACCGCGCCGACGCCGGCGTCGATGCCGTTCGGCTGGGCGTCGTCGGGGAACATGGTCACGGTCCGCTCACCGTCGCGACCCAGCACCACGAGGTCGGCCTCGAGCGTACCGGGGTCGGAGATGTCGGTGTCGCCGTAGTCGACCGCGTAGAGCCGGCCCCAGGCGTCGGTGGTGAGGCCGCCGACGTTGGAGTCGAGCAGCCGCTCGACCTCCCCGTCCGTGCCGAGCCGGTAGAGCCCCTGCTGGTCGCTCGGCGAGGAGACGATGGAGGCGTACACCTCCCCGGATCGGCCGACCGCGACGTCCTCGACGAAGTTGTCGGCCGGCAGGGTCGCCTCGATCGTGGTGGGCGCCAGGTCGACCGTATCGGCGGCGGCCGCCCCGTGGCCGACGGCGATCAGGCCCACGGCCGTGATCGCGACCGGCGCGAGAAGTCGAGAGCTCATCGTCTACCTCCAAAACTTTGATGTATCCGCATTGTCGATGGCATTTACAGAGATTGCCGGAACCTTCGATGACCCGGCGAAAAGTGCGCCGATCAGTCGCGCTCGAAACCGTGAAAAAGCCATCCTCGGAGAACTTTTCCTGATGAATTCACGCTATGTCGAGGATCCGGCGAGATCAATAAGACCCTGCTGAGAACTGCGTGACAATCACCGGCGCCGCCCGCTGATCTGCGGCTGCTCACGGTGACGGTGCACGACCCGGGCCACCTGAGCGCACTACCTTCGGTTCGGGCCCGTCACGACGAGCCGGGACGCTCCCACCGGACGCCGGGGAAGCGGTCGAAGTCGTCGTCGAACGTCACGACGGTCGCGCGGTGCTGGAGCGCGAGAGCGGCCAGGTGCGTGTCGTTCACGAGGTTTCCGCCCGCGCCGGTGGAGGGGAGCAGATCGCGCAGGCGACGGAAATGACGCCCGTCCGGCTGGAGAACGACGGCTGCGGGCTGTCCGAGCCACGCATCGACGATGTCCGTCGCCTGGTCGGCGGTCAATGGGTGTGCCTGGATCGAGGAGTGCGTGCTCACCCTGACGAAAGCGACTAGCGATGCCCAGGGCAGACCCACGGCCTCGACTCCCGCGAGGGCGTCGTCGAGCCAGGCGTGGGAGGCCGCATGATGCGTCGCCGAGCCATCGACCGCGTAGAGGAGAACGTTGGCGTCGACGACCTTCACTTGCCGAGCTCACTCTTGCGGAGAAGCTCCTCGTCCTCGAGCTGGGCTGCGAGCGCGAGCACGCGATGCCCCGGGATGCGCCCCGCCGAGGTTACATGTCGGTGTGGTGAAACGAGGTCTCGAGGCGCGCCGGGTGGTGAGCCCGCGCCGAATGGCCTCGTTCACCACTTCCTTGAAACCGGCCCCGCGCTCGGCCATGGCCGAGCGGACCAGCGCTTCGGTGTCAGGGTCCAGCGTGATCGTCGTCCGCACGAATGCATCACAACGTCAGCAGATGTGATGCCGTGATGCTCACCGGCACCCTGGACGGCTCACCTGGGGACTCTCACGGGCGGGCGCCGGCGACACCGAGCAGGGCCGCAAGGCCGAGGGCGCTACGCGGGTCGTAGGCCGCGCGCCACAGCCCGCCGTGCGCGGCGGCCCACGCTTCGTCCTGCCAAGGATGCTCGTGGTGCGGAGTCCCGCCACTCAGGTCGTGCACGAGCAGGGCCGCCATCAGCGTGTTCGCGGTACCGGGCTCGAACACCTCGACGCCGAACCGGTGCGCCCCCGCGTAGGCCGCGGCGAGCGCCCGGTTCTTGACCACCGACCGCGTGCGCGTCGGCGGTGCCACCTTGAACGACACGACGGCACCCTCCTGCCGGGCGGTCGTCGCCCGCCAGCGCTGGACCCGCTTGGCCAGCAGGTAGTTCGGGCCCTGCTGGAGCACCACCGAGTCGTTGACGCCGGGGCTCTCGCCGGGCACGTAGTTGCGGCGCAGCAGCCGCCCTCCGGAGACGGCGCGCAGCGGCACCCTGAGCACCTTCGACGTCCGGCGGGCGGCATAGGCGTCGGTCGACGCCGCGACCGCCTCGCCCGGCACGGCGAACACGTCGGTGGGTGTCGCGAGAAAGGCGAGCGCGGCATCGGGCCGGATGCGGCGCACCGCCTCGGTGAGCGCGTCGACCGCGACGCTGACCCGCACGTTCGTGCCTCCGTCGGCGTAGACGTAGTTGCCGATGACCAGATCGCCGTCGAGCCCGGCGACCCAGCGCGTCGCGACCGGTAGGTCGTGCAGGAGGTCCACGCCGGCGCGGGTGGCGAGCGGCT
The DNA here is from genome assembly GCA_051657965.1 of Dermatophilaceae bacterium. Taxonomy (GTDB): domain Bacteria; phylum Actinomycetota; class Actinomycetes; order Actinomycetales; family Dermatophilaceae; genus JBOFLG01. The sequence goes on along the minus strand of JBOFLR010000217.1, from coordinate 1,991 downwards.
CGTCTCCCGACCGGACGGGCAGCACGATCCGTCCGGCCAGCGTGGAGGTGTCGTCGAGCAGCCGTTGCCACAGCGCCGGCCGCGGCAGGTCGACCGCAGCCACGGTCGCTCCCCAGCGCAGCAGGGCCCGCAGCGGCCCCATCTCGGCGGCGGCTCCCAGCACCACGACGGTACGGCCGTCGAGCCGCAGCCACTCGGGGTGGTCGAGCACGGTGGAGACGGCATCGCGCAGGCTCGGCTCCACCACACCGGCCTCGACCCACGCGTCGAGCCGCCGCCGGAGGTGGTCGCCGCCGACTCGCTGGCCGCGGTACGGAACGGTCAGCTCGGTCTCGGGCTCGCCACGCCCCCCGACGACCTCGGCGCCCATCGCGGATGACGTGCCGTCGCCGACCGCCGCCAGGTCGGGGAGCACCTGCGACAGGGCCACCTCCGCACCGCCACCCGGCGGGCGCCACGTCATCCGGCCGTGGATCGACGCGAGCCCGGCGACGGCGCTGGCACGAGCGGCACCGGGGTCGGCCATCCCCGCCTCGACCAGCCGACGGAAGTGCGTGACGTAGCCACTGCGCCAGTTGGTCTCGCGCAGTGCGGCATCGGCACCGACCGGGTCTGCCGGACGGAGCGCGTCGGCGACGACCGCGCGGCCGGTGGCGGCGGTGGAGCGGCGCCCGCCGACCGCCGATGCGGACCGTGGGACCCGTGGGACCCGTGGGAAGCTCACCCCCAGCGGGCTTCGCTCCCCGGGGCCTTCTCGAGCCTCCACCCCGGACAGGTCACCGCTCGACACGCCGGTCAGCCCCACACGAGACCGCGGGCGGGGTTCTCGAGCAGGGCGGCGACGTCGGCGAGGTACCGGCTCCCGAGCTCGCCGTCGACGAGGCGGTGGTCGAACGAGAGCGCGAGCGTGGTGACCCAGCGCGGCACCACCGACTCGGCTCCGTCGTCGTCGGTGGCCACCCACGGACGGCGGGTGACCGCACCGAAGGCGAGGATCGCCGACTCCCCCGGGTTGAGGATCGGGGTGCCGGCCTCGATGCCGAAGACGCCCACGTTGGTGACCGTGATGGTGCCGCCCGCCATGTCCGCCGGGGTCGTGCGCCCGTCGCGTGCCGTGTCGGTGAGGGCGCCGATCGCCGCGGCGAGCTCACGCATCGTCATCCGGTCGGCGTCCTTGACGTTCGGCACGACGAGGCCACGAGGAGTCGCGGCGGCGATGCCGAGGTTGACGTAGTGCTTGTGCACGATCTCCTGGGCCGGCTCGTCCCAGCTGGCGTTGATGCCGGGGTTGCGACGCACGGCCAGGCACATCGCCTTCGCCAGCACCACCAGCGGGGTGACCTTGACGTCGCGGAACTCGTTGTCGCGCTTGAGGGTTGCGACGAGCTCCATGGTGCGGCTGACGTCGATGGTGACCCACTCGGTGACGTGCGGAGCGGTGAACGCCGAGGCGACCATCGCCTGCGCCGTCATCTTGCGCACCCCCTTGACCGGCATCCTGGTCTCGCGGCTCGGGGCCGCCGCGTGTCTCGGCGAGTCGGATGACGCGGGCGCGAGCGAGTCGGATGACGCGGGCGCCGGTGCGCCGGATGACGCGGGAACCGTTGTGCCCGATGACCCAGGCGCCGGTGGCTCGGATGGCGCAGGCGCCGGTGCGCCGGATGGCGCGGCCACTGGCGACTCGAGTCCGGTCGCGGCCGTGCGGGCCGCCGCCTCGACGTCGGCCCGGGTGACGACGCCACCGTCGCCGGTGGGCGCGACCGAGCCGAGGTCGACGCCGAGGTCACGAGCCAGCTTGCGCACCGGCGGTGCCGCCAAGACCCGCACCCGCTCTGCCAGAGGCACGCTCGCATCGGCGTGGAAGGCCGACGGGCCGGCTGGGTCTCCACCGGAGCCTGGCGCCATCGCCTTGCGGGGGCGGCGCCTGGCCTCGGTGGGTTTGACGCCGTAGCCGACCAGCACGGCGGTGCGGCCGGCCATCGCCCCTCGGC
>JBOFLR010000216.1:0-4586 GCA_051657965.1 Dermatophilaceae bacterium | reverse complement strand
CGAGGTCGGCGATGAGGTCGAGCGCGCGCAGGTCGAGCGGCGCCGGCAGCCGGTAGACCTCGGATGCCGCCACGCCGAGCTCGCGCACGATGAGGTCGAGCACGTGGTCGTCCATGGCGTCCTCGACCTCGAGCCGCACCGGCGGGCCGAACCGCCGCCGGGTCAGCTCGCGCTCCAGCGCGGTGAGCAGGTTCTCGGCGTCGTCCTCCTCGACCTCGAGGTCCTCGTTGCGGGTGACCCGGAACGTGAAGTGCTCGCGCACCTCCATCCCCGGGAACAGCGCGTGCAGGTGGGCCGCGATGACATCCTCGAGCGGCACGAACCGGGTGTCGTACAGGTCGGCCAGGGGCGACTCCTCGGGCCCGGGCTCGACCCGCAGCAGCCGGGGCAGCAGTGGCGGCACCTTGATGCGGGCGAAGTGCTCCTTGCCGGTGCGGGGGTTGACCAGGATGACGGCGAGGTTGAGCGAGAGCCCCGAGATGTAGGGAAACGGGTGTGCCGGGTCGACCGCCAGCGGGGTCAGCACCGGGAACAGCCGGTCGGTGAAGACTCCGGCCAGGCGTTCGCGTTCGTGGTCGGCGAGTTCGTCCCACCGCACGATGCTCACCCCCTCGGCCTCGAGCGCGGGCCGCACCTGCTCGCCGTAGACGCGGGCGTGCAGTGCCATCAGCTCGTGGGCGACGACCGAGATCTGCTCGAGCACCTCGCGAGGCTCGAGGCGGGACACCGACCGCACCGCGATGCCGGTGGCGATACGGCGCTTCAGGCCGGCGACGCGCACCATGAAGAACTCGTCGAGGTTCGAGGCGAAGATCGCCAGGTAGCGCGCCCGCTCGAGCAACGGCACGGAGTCGTCGGCCGCGAGCTGGAGCACCCGCTCGTTGAACTGCAGCCACGAGATCTCGCGGTCGAGGAACCGGTCGGACGGCAGCTCCTTGTCGTCGCTCGTGGCACCCGGCGCCCGGACGAAGCGGCCGTTGGCCGCACGGGGCGGGTGGTGGCGGGTCTCGGCGGCCGAAGCACTCGCGATCGAGACCTCCCCGAGCACCGACCCGTCGCCGGCATCGGAGGGGTCGGATGACGCATGGCTGATCTGGTCCCCGGCGGCCCCGTCGCCGGTCACGAGAACGCCGGCATGCTCGCCGGTGGCCCCGTCCTTCTCGCCGGGGACGGCCCCGGCTCCCTCGGCGGCGGCCCGCCCGACGCCGACGGCCCCGTCGCCGGTGGGAACCGCGGCATCGGTCACTGTCTCCGTGTCGACTCCGGTGCGCGCGCTCATGCGGCCAATCCTGTCAGGAGCGGGCACGGGTGTACTGACCGTCGACCGACACCTCGGCGAACCCGAGGCGGGCGTACGTTCGCCGCGCGGCGGTGTTGTCTCCGTCGACGTAGAGGTGTGCCTCGGTGCAGCCCGCCCGCGCGAGGTGGGCCAGCCCGAGCCGGGTCAGCGGCCCGCCGAGGCCCCGGCCCTGCCACGCCGGGTCGACCCCCACGACGTACACCTCCCCGATCTCGCCCCCGACTTCGTCGGTGCCGAGATCGGGGGCCCGCCCGATCCGGCGGCTCACTTCGTCGGTGCCGAGATCGGGGGCCCGCCCGATCCGGTGGCTCGCTTCGCGAACCTCCGGATCGTGGGCCCGTCCGCTGGCGTCGGCGGCGTCGAGCGGTGGGGTGCGCTCGATCTTGGTCCAGTGGAACGCCACCGGCGCGTCGGCGTCCTCGTGGTCGACGATCAACAGGCCCGCAGGGTCGAACCACGGCTGCGCCATCCGCTCGCGGAGGTCGGCGAGCGTCATCCGGCCCTGTTCCGGGTGGCCGGCGAACGCTGCCGCGTTGAGTCGCACCCACCCCACGTCGTCGCGCCCCGGCTCGAACGGCCGCACCGTGAACCCCGCCGGCAGCTCCGGGTCGACCTCGTCGGCAGGGCCCAGCGGCCGGGCCATGAGGTGCAGGCTGCGCGTCATCCGCCAGCCCGCTGACGCCGCGAGCGCGCGGGCCTCCTCGAGGTCGCCGTGCGCCCACACCGCCGCCGCGCCCTCGGCGGCGAGTGCGTCGAGCAGGGCCCGGCCGTGGCCGCGGCGCCGATGGTCCGGATGCATGACCAGCTCGGCGGATGCCGGCCCGTCGCCGTCTCGCCCGGCCACCTGGCCGTAGCCCACCACCACTCCGCCGTCGTCGCGAGCCACGAGGTGCACCACGGCATCGCGTCGCTGCTCGTCTGCGTTTCGGCCCGGCGTGCCGCCCGCATCGCGTCCCGGCCCGATCGCGAGGACGAACGCCTCGGACAGCGGCTCCACACCGTCGACCCGGCGTGCGGTGGCGCGGATGTCGTCGACGCGGGTCACCAGCGCGGCGTCGACCTCGGCGACGTCGTCGATGCGTGCCATGCTCAGGCCTCGAGATCGGTGAGGGTGTCGGCCACCTCGGGGACGAAGCGGTAGCCGACGTTGCGCACCGTGCCGATGAGCACCTCGTAGTCGGTGCCGAGCTTGGCGCGGAGCCTCCGGACGTGCACGTCGACGGTGCGGGTACCGCCGAAGTAGTCATAGCCCCAGACCTCCTGGAGCAGCTGCGAGCGGGTGAACACCCGGCCCGGGTGCTGCGCGAGGTATTTCAGCAGCTCGAACTCCTTGTAGGTGAGGTCGAGCAGCCGGCCGCGCAACCGCACCGAGTAGGTGACCTCGTCGATGACGAGCGAGCCGGCGGTGATCGGGCCGGTCTCGTCCTCGGCGCTGTCCAGCCGCCGGCCCATCGCCAGCCGGAGCCGCGCCTCGACCTCGCCGGGCCCTGCGCTGTCGAGCACCACGTCGTCGACCCCCCACTCGCTGGTGAGTCCGGCCAGCCCCCCCTCGGTCACGACCACGACGAGCGGCGACGAGACACCGGTGGTGCAGATGACGCGACACAGCGACTTCGCCATGGCCAGCTCGCGGCGTGCGTCGACGAGCACGACGTCGGCCTGCGGGGCGTCGACCAGGGCCGAGGCCTCGGCAGGCAGGATGCGAACATGGTGGCTCAGCAGCCCGAGCGCGGGCAGCACCTCCGCGCTCGGCGCCAACGTGTTGGTCAGCAGCAGCAGGTGGGCCATGGCCCATTCAGGATAGGTGGTCGTGAACGTGCCACATGGTGACGTCGATGCCGGTGAGACGGCCGCTGCCGACCCGGTGGCCACCGATCGGTCCGCAGCAGCGCGCGTCGAGTCGGCGCAGATCGGGCCGGGCGCGCGCGCCGAGGGGGTCCATGTGCGGTACTGGGCGGCCGCCCGCGCCGCCGCCGGGGTCGATGCCGAGCGGGTGCCGACACCGGCCACGGTCGCCGAGCTGCTGGCGGCTCTGGCGGCATCCCGCCCTGCCCTGGCTCCCGTGCTGCCGGTGTGCTCCGTGCTGGTCGACGGCCGCGCCGGCCGCGGCACGGACGCCGTGCCAGACGGGAGCACCGTCGAGATCCTTCCCCCGTTCGCCGGGGGGTGATGCGAGGATGCCGGTCGTGGACGACGAGCTGGGCAGGGCCGGGAGGGGCACCTCGTCATCCGGCACCTCGTCATCCAGTAGCTCGTCGTCCGGCACCAGACGCACCGACCGGCACGCCGGCACCGGACGTGCGCACCGGCATGCCGACGGTCGTGCCGGACGTGGGACGGGCCCGGACGCCGCGTCGGCCGCCGACGCGGCGGAGAGCCGGCGCGCGCGACGCGAGGCTCGCGACGCCCTGCTGCGCAACCCGGTGCTGCCGCCCCTGGCCATCGTGCCGCGCCCGGCGGTCGTGGTCACGACCGTGGTGGTGTGCGCGCTGCTCGTGCTCGCGGTCGTCGTCGATGCCGTGCTCCTCGCCGCCGGGCTGGCCTGGACCGGGCTGGTCCTGGCGTGGGGCTGGCCCGGCCTGCTCGGCTCGTCGAGCCGGTTCGGCTCGTCACTGGCGATCGGCGTCAGCGCGGTGCTCGCTCCCGTGGCCGCGGCCTCGACCGACCAGCCGTATCTCCGGTGGGTGCCCGGGGCGATGACGGTGGGAATGGCGCTGATGTTCGGGCACCAGCTGGTGCGCCGCGACGGCCGGCCGCGGCTCACCGACTCCATCGCCGTGACCTCGCTCGCACTCGCCGTCGTGGCCGTGGGCGCGGCGTGGGTCCCGTTGGCGCGAGACGAACGGTCGGCCGGCCTCGCCGCCGTCGCCCTGGTGGCCGTGGCCGCGGGGTCGCTCGCCGACCTGGGAGCCGGCGTGCGCGCCATCCGCCCCTGGCTGCTGCCGGCTGCGATGTCGCTCGGTGGTGTGGCCGCCGTCGTCGCGGCGGGTGTGCTGCCCGGCCCAGGTGCAGGCCCGGCCGCTCTGGTGGGGCTCCTCGTCGCGGCGGTGTCGCATGCGGTGCGCCGGGTGCTCTGCGTGCTCCCTCCGGTGGCCGGCCTGCGGGGGCAGCTGTCGGCCGCGGCGGCGGGAGTGCTGGCCCCCGGGGTGCTCGCCTACGTGCTCACCCGCGCCCTCGTCGGCTGACCGGGGTCCACGGGGGCGGGTCGACGCGTTTTTGGGGGTTCACGCGTTTGGGGGGTCCACGGGGGCGGGTCGACGCGTTTTTGGGGGTTCACGCGGTTGGG
>JBOFLR010000215.1:0-2858 GCA_051657965.1 Dermatophilaceae bacterium | reverse complement strand
CACGCGCACCCGGAGCTCGCCCGTGAGGAGACGCGCACCACCGATCTGGTGGCCGGCCTGCTCGCCGACGCCGGCGTGGCGGTGCTCCCCCTGCCTGGCACTGGTGTGCTCGCCGAGGTGGGTGCGGTCGACCCGGCGTACCGGGTGGCGCTCCGCGCCGACATGGACGCGCTCCCGCTGACCGAGCGCACCGGCCTCGACTTCGCCTCCGGCACACCGGGCGTCTGTCATGCGTGCGGTCACGACGTGCACACCGCGGCGCTGCTCGGCGCGGTACTCGCTCTCAAGGAGATCGAGAGCGGCCTGGTCGAGCGAAGGCTGGGCGTGCGCGCGGTGTTCCAGGCCGCCGAGGAGGTGATGCCCGGGGGCGCCATCGACGCCATCGCCCACGGTGCGCTCGACGGCGTCGACGCCATCTACGCCGTGCACTGCGACCCCAGCCTCGACGTCGGCGAGGTCGGCCTGCGCGAGGGAGCGCTCACCGCGGCCTGTGACCAGGTCACCGTCACCCTGCACGGTCGCGGCGGCCACACCTCGCGCCCGCAGCTCACCGAGGACCTCACCTATGCCCTCGCCACCGTCGTCACCGAGGTGCCGGCCGTGCTCTCGCGCCGGCTCGACCCCCGTTCGGGTGCGTCGCTCGTCTGGGGCGGCATCTCGGCGGGCCGCGCGCCGAACGTCATCCCCGCCACCGGCGAGTGCCGCGGCACCTTGCGCATGCTCGACGCCGAGGCGTGGCTCGGGGTCGGGCCCATCCTCGAGGAGGCCGTGCATGCCGTCGTCGCTCCGTACGGCGTCAAGGCCCAGGTCGAGCGGGTCAAGGGGGTGCCCCCGGTGGTCAACGCCGCTGAGAGCATCGCCGCCCTGCGGCTGGCGACGCTGGCCGGCGGGATGCAGCCGGTGCCCACCGCGCAGTCCCTCGGCGGCGAGGACTTCTCGTGGTACCTGGCGCGGGTGCCCGGGGCGATGGCGCGCGTCGGCACGCGGACGCCCGGTGGTCCGACGTACGACCTCCATCAGGGCGACCTCGTCGTCGACGAGGCCTGCATCGCGGCGGCCGCGCGGCTGCTGGCGTCGGTCGTGGTGGTGACGGCCGCCGACCGGCTCCGCGCGGGCCAGGCCGAGACGCCGGCGTGACCACCGACTCCCAGTGGGCCCGGCTGCGCGACGAGGCCGTGCGGATGACGACGCTCGCCTATGCGCCGTACAGCCGCTTCCCCGTGGGGGTCGCGGGGTTGGTCGACGACGGCCGCCTGGTGTCGGGGTGCAACGTCGAGAACGCCGCGTACGGGGTGGGCCTGTGCGCCGAGTGCGGCATGGTGTCGCAGCTGCACGCCACCGGTGGTGGCCGGCTGGTCGCCGTGTGGTGTGTCGACGGCGCCGGCGACACGTTGATGCCGTGCGGCCGGTGCCGACAGCTGCTCTGGGAGAACGGGACCGCAGACACGCTGCTGCAGACTCCCACGGGCGTGCTGCCGATGGGCGAGGTGCTGCCGCAGGCGTTCGACGCCGGCGATCTCCACTGAGCGTCGCTGTCCGGCGTGGCGGCCCTGCCATGATGGCCCGGTGTCCGAGACCCACGACGCCGTCGACGTCATCACGGCCAAGCGTGATCGCCGTGAGCTCACCGACGACCAGATCCGCTGGGTGGTCGACGGGTACACCCGCGGGGTGGTCGCCGAGGAGCAGATGAGCGCGCTCGCGATGGCGGTACTGCTGAACGGGATGACGCGCCGCGAGATCGCGACCTGGACCGCGGCGATGATCGCCGGCGGCGAGCGGATGGACTTCTCGGGGCTGTCGCGCCCCACCGCCGACAAGCACTCGACCGGCGGGGTCGGCGACAAGATCACGCTGCCGCTCGCGCCGCTCGTCGCGGTGTTCGGCGTGGCGGTGCCGCAGCTCTCCGGGCGCGGCCTCGGTCACACCGGCGGCACGCTCGACAAGCTGGAGTCGGTGCCCGGATGGCGGGCGTCGCTCTCGACCGAGGAGATGCTCGCGCAGCTGGAGTCGGTGGGCGCGGTGATCTGCGCGGCCGGGTCCGGGCTCGTGCCGGCCGACAAGAAGCTGTACGCGCTGCGCGACGTCACCGGTACCGTCGACGCGGTCCCGCTCATCGCCAGCTCGATCATGAGCAAGAAGATCGCCGAGGGCACCGGCGCGCTCGTGCTCGACGTCAAGGTCGGCTCGGGCGCGTTCATGAAGACCCGGGCGGATGCCGCCGAGCTCGCCCGCGCGATGGTCGACCTCGGCACCGACGCCGGGGTGCGCACCGTGGCGCTGCTCACCGACATGTCGACGCCCTTGGGGCTGACCGCCGGGAACGCGCTCGAGGTGCGCGAGTCGGTCGAGGTGCTCGCGGGCGGCGGGCCCGCCGACGTCGTCGAGCTCACCGTGCGCCTCGCCGAGGAGATGCTGGATGCCGCCGGGCGCGGCGGTCAGGACGTGAGCGCCGCGTTGGCCGACGGGCGGGCGATGGACGTGTGGCGACGGATGATCGCGGCCCAGGGCGGCGGCCCCGAGGCGCCGCTGCCGGTGGCGCGGGAGACGCACGAGGTGAGGGCGTCGTCATCCGGCGTGCTGGCACGACTGGACGCCTACGCGGTGGGCGTGGCCGCGTGGCGGCTCGGTGCCGGGCGGGCGCGCAAGGAGGACCCGGTGCAGGCCGGCGCCGGTGTCGAGCTGCACGCGAAGCCCGGCGACCCCGTGACCGAGGGCCAGGTGCTGATGACGCTGCACACCGACGAGCCGGAGCGGTTCGGACGGGCCCTGGCCGCGCTCGATGGGGCGGTCGAGATCCATTCCGACAGAACGGCATACGAACCCCGACCCCTCGTCATCGAGAGGATCGCATGATG
>JBOFLR010000214.1:0-2469 GCA_051657965.1 Dermatophilaceae bacterium | reverse complement strand
CGGTTCGACCAGGCGTTGTTCGCGAACGTGAACCTGCTGCGGGTCTGGGGCGGGGGCATCTACGAGAAGGACGAGTTCTTCGAGCTGTGCGACGAGCTCGGCATCCTCACCTGGCAGGACTTCGCGTTCGCCTGCGCGGGGTACTCCGAGGATGACGACATGGCGGCGGAGGTCGAGGCGGAGGCGCGGGACAACGTCGGTCGGATCGTGCATCACCCCTCGCTCGTGGTGCTGAACGGCAACAACGAGTGTCTGTGGGGCTTCGACGAGTGGAGCTGGAAACCCACACTGCGAGAACGGCCGTGGGGTGCTGGCTACTACTACGACCTGCTGCCTCGCGTCGCGGAGGAACTCGCACCGCACGTCGTGTACACGCCCGGCAGCCCGTTCTCACCGACGCCCGGGGTGCGGGCGAACGACCCGTCGGAGGGCACGGCGCACTTCTGGGACCTGTGGAACGAGCGCGACTACCCCGCCTACCGCGAGTACGCCCCCCGCTTCGCCGCCGAGTTCGGGTGGCAGGGGCCGCCGACCTGGTCCACGCTCACCGCCAGCATCGGCGACGACCCGCTCACGCCCGAGTCGCCGGGAATGGTCGTGCACCAGAAGGCGGCCGACGGCAACGTGAAGCTCACCAGGGGGCTCGTCGCGCATCTCGACCTGCCCGACGACATGGAGGACTGGCACTGGGCGATGTCGCTCAACCAGGCCGTGGCCGTCACCACCGGGGTCGAGCACTTCCGTTCGCTGGCCCCGCTGTGCATGGGCAGCATCGTCTGGCAGCTGAACGACTGCTGGCCGGTCACGTCGTGGGCCGCCGTCGACGGGTACGGGCGGCCCAAGCCCCTGCTCTACGCGCTCCGCCGCGCCTATGCCGACCGGCTGCTCACCATCCAGCCCCGTGACGGCGGGCTGGTGGCGTTCCTCGCCAACGACTCCGACCAGCCGTGGGACGTCGAGTACCACCTCGAGCATCTCGACTATGCGGGTGCGCTCATCGCTGCCCAGGCGGATGCCGTCACCGTCGCCCCCCGGTCGGTGTACTCGGTGGCGGTGCCGCAGGCGATGCGCCCGAGCGCTCCGGGCCGCGAGCTGCTGCGGTTGCGGGCCGGCGACCACACCGCGCACTGGTTCTTCGGCGAGTACAAGGACTCGGCGCTGGAGGAGCCGCGGTACTCGTGCCGGCTCGAGGGCGACGCCGGGGCGCAGACGCTGCACGTCACCGCCGACACCACCGTCCGAGACCTGAGTCTGCTGGTCGACAAGGTCGACCCCGACGCGCAGGTCGACGACATGCTGGCCGTGCTGCTGCCCGGGGAGACGGCGAGCTTCGGCATCCGGTCGGCGAGGACTCTCTCCCTCGAGGAGCTCACGACGCCACGCGTGCTGCGGAGCGCGAACCAGCTCGTGGCCCGGGTGTCGTCCGGTGGTGGCGGCTGACGGCATCCCTCTGCCGCCTGACGGCACCCTCACAGGGAGCGAAGCGCCCCGATGAAGTAGTCCATGAAGGCGCCGGCGTCGACCCCCGTCGCGATCTCGACGTTCGGCGGGGGCGGCTCGGCCCCGAGCAGACGGTCGACGACGAGGATGCCGCGCGCGGCGCCGTCGCCCGTCACGACGTCGACCGCCGCCTCCTGGAAGGTCAGCAGGTCGGGCCGGGTCAGCGCGGCGACCGCGAGCGGGTCGTGCATGGCGCAGGAGTCGGCGCTGGCGGGGTCGCCGGGCTGGAACGCGTGCATGACGTCGATCCAGGCCGAGGTCGCGGCTCCCGCGAGGCGGCTGAACGACCCCGGCGCGGCGGACAGTCGTGCCGCGTGGTCCCTCGTCAGGCGCACCTGCAGGGTGACGTCGAGCCCGACCCAGCGCTGCCGGGCGCCACAGCGCAGCACCGCTGCCGCCGCCTCCGGGTCGTGGTGGACGTTGAACTCACCGGCCGACCGCCAGCTGGGCATCGTCCCGAAGAACATCCCGCCCATGACGACGATCTCCTTGACCGCCGCCGGCAGGCGGGGCTGGAGGGCGATGGCCGCCGCGATGTTCGTCAACGGGCCGATGGCGAGGATCGTGACCTCGCCGGGACTGTCCGTCACCAGGTCCGCGATGGCCACCGGGGCGTAGCCGGGCGAGGGCGTCATGCCGAGCCCGTACCGCGCGGTCACCTCGGCACTCGGTGTGCGGCGATGCTCGGGACGGGTCAGCGGCGTCGCCGCCCCCGTGACGACCGGCACATCCCGGATGCCGAGTCGCTGGGTGAGCTCGAGCGCGAGCAGGGTGGCGCTCTCGACGTCGGTGTTGCCGTGCACGGTGGTGATGAGCTCGAGCCGAACGCTCGGGTCGGCGTGGGCGAGCGCCAGGGCGAACCCGTCGTCGATGTCGGAGCCGGGTGCGCCCATCGCCACGTCGGTGTCGACGATCAGCCGGGTCACCGGGGGGCCGCCTCCGGCTCGGACCGTCGCCGGCAGCTCGCGC
>JBOFLR010000213.1:0-4986 GCA_051657965.1 Dermatophilaceae bacterium | reverse complement strand
CTCTGATGGGTCCACGACAGAGAGCCACGCTGGCGATCGGCGCGGCGACGGCGCTGACCTGGGGCGCGGCTGCCACTGCCCGGGCCGAACCTGCGTCATCCGGCCCGATGTCCGACCTCGTGGCAGGCATGCACTGCGTGGTCACCGCAACGCCCGACACCGCCCAGCCGGAGGTGAGCACCCAGTGCTTCGACACCCTGGCCGACAGCCGTGCCTTCGCGAGCGGCGCGTCGACCAGGTCCGGTGTCGGCGCCGCCGACACCGCCACCTCCACCACCTCGGCCGGCTCCACCGTGGTGGGTATCGAGTATCAGGACTCCGGGTTCGGGGGCGGCTCGCTCACGCTGACCGCAGCCACCGACGGGTTCAGCTGCTCGGCTGGGCGCTTCGTCAACTTCCCGACGTTGCCGTCGGGCTGGGACAACACCATCGGCTCGGCGCGGTCGTACGCCGGATGCAAGAGCGGCCACTACCGGTACACCAACAACGGCGGCTCGGTGGTCATCTGCGGGTGTTCCAGCCTGGGCAGCCTCGACGACCGCACCAGCTCGATCCGTTTCTCGGCCAGCGGGACCTGAGCACCGCAGGCCGGGGACCTGAGCACCGCAGGCCGGGGACCTGAGCACCGCAGGTCGGGTCTCGCGAGCGGCGCGTCGACCTCGTCGCTCGCAACCGAGCGCCTGCAGCCGGGTCGGGACGCCCCTCACGCGCCCCGACCCGGCCCGTCTCAGCGGACCTCGACCAGGGAGTCGAGGCCCAGGCTCGCGCACAGCCCGTCCCGCCCCGGGAACACCGCCGCGACGCCGTCGGGGTCGACACACCCGACGAGGTCGGGCACCGCGGCATCCGGTGTGCTCGGCGCGTTCGGCTGTGCGGTGTCGGCGGTGAGCACGCCCTGGCGCCAGAGGTCTGCACAGGCCTCGACCGCCCGGTCGAGCGTGACGACACCGTCGGCATCGGCGGCAGCCACCGAGGTGCCGTCGAACTCCTCGGAGCTGCCGAGGTCGGTGGTGGTGTGACAGCGCACGAGGCTGCGGTCCTGCGCCGTCGAGAAGGTCCCCGAGACCACAGCGGCTCCGGCCGCTGCCACCCCGGCGGCGGCCACCCCGCCGGCCACCCAGGCTCGACGGCGCGACACTCCGGTCGTGGCGCTCGGGCGGGTGCGCCCGTCGGCCAGGTCGCGCAGTAGGTCGGCGAGCGCGGCCTCGCGTTCTCGGGGGAACTCGCGTAGCGGTGGAGGTGTGAGCACGTCCATGCGGTCACTCCTTGGTGGTGGGTTCGGGATCCAGGCCGGTGGTGGTTCCTGGAGCATGCTTCTGGGCGCGCAGCTTGCCGCGCGCACGGGAGAGGCGGGAGCGGACGGTGCCCACGGGCACACCCATCGCCACCGCGGCCTGCTCGTAGGTGAGCTCGGCCCAGACGCACAGCGCGATGACCTCCTTCTCGGTGGGCGTGAGGTCGGCCATCGCGGCGAGCACGTCGCGCATCTGCTGCTGGTCGGCGTCGCGGGCGTCGACCAGCGGCGCGTGATCGGGGTGGTCGGCGGGCGGAGGGAGCCGGGCGAGGAGCCGGGCGTGTCGCAGCCGGGTGCGGCTCTGCCGGCGGATGACGTTGTTGGCGACCCCGAGCAGCCAGGGCAACAGCAGGCCCGCGGGGTCGGGCACCACGCGGTCGCGTTGCCGCCACGCCTCGAGGAAGACCAGCGAGACCGCCTCCTCGGCGCGCTCCCACGAGCCGGTGCGCCGGAACACGTGGTTGTACACCGTCGTGGAGTGCCGCCGGAAGAGCGCGCCGAACGCCTGCCCGTCGCCGGAGCCGGCCCGTTCCCACAGGACGGCGTCGGTGACGTCGCGCTCGGTCATTCGCTTCACGTCTCTCTATGCCCGGACACCGCCGTCGGGTTCGCCCCGATCGTCATCCGATTCTCGACCGGTGCGGATGACGCCCGCGCGCCAGCACACGAGAGGGCTTCGGGGCTCGATCGCGACCGTATGGCCCGCGGACGCCGACCGTGCTCTCGGGCCCGATACCCGTGCGTCCCGAGGCAGGTTCGGCGTCTCGAGCTAGCGCGCTGCGTCTCGAGCTACCGTGCTGCGTCCTGCGCCGCCTGACGCCGCCGGCGCACGCGGTTGCGGATGACGACGAACAGCGCGACCAGCGCGAAGGGGAGGAACAGGGTCCCGGCCAGGGCGGACGTCACCGACAGGCCGTTGTACACCCACTGGTCGGTGGCGCGGACCTGCGGCGCGTGCAGCGCCGACCACCGGGCCAGCGCGAGCAGCCCCGCGACCAGACCCAGACCACCACGGGTGCGGGCAGGAGGGGCCCGGGTCGGGAACGACCGCTGCGGGGCGCGCCTACGTCCTCACGGTCAGGAGCGCACCAGGCGGCTGATCGCGGCGCTCGCCTCGGCGACCCGCTCGTCGAGCATGGCGGGGTCGTCGGCGGCACCGGCCACGCAGTGCCGCAGGTGATCGTGGAGCAGGCCGAGCGCCACCGCCTCGAGCGCCTTGGTGGCGGCCGACACCTGGGTGAGGATGTCGATGCAGTAGGTGTCGCTCTCGACCATGCGCTGCAGCCCCCGCACCTGCCCCTCGATCCGGCGCAGTCGCTTGAGCTGGGCGTCCTTGGTGTCGATGTATCCCGGGACGGCTCCATCGCGGGTGTTCTCGCCTGGCACGGGCGTTCTCCTCACTGTCGACGGTCGACGATACCCCGTTCGCCCTGGATACCCATATAGGGTATCTACTGCCACCCGAGGCAGAGCCCGTCCAGCAGCAGACCCGTCCAGAAGAGGAGTCGTCGGCATGGGACCAGCGACATCACACCGACCGGTCGACCAGGTCGAGCAGGTCGACCTGGTCGTCGAGGGGATGACATGCGCCTCCTGCGCCGCCCGGGTCGAGAAACGGCTGAGCGCGCTCGACGGCGTGAGCGCCACGGTCAACTACGCCACCGCGAAGGCCCGGGCCACCGTGCCGGCGGGCACCGAGCCCGCCACCCTGGTCGCGGCGGTCGAGGCCGCCGGGTACCGCGCCACGCTGCCCCCTTCTCGCACGACGTCGCCACACCCCGCCACCTCGACGTCCACCACCACCTCACCACCCGCCACCACAGCGGCTACCGTCACGGCACCGTCCGCCACGGCGCCGTTCGTCGCTTCCGACACCACCTCACCACCCGCCACCGCAACGCCCACCGCGTCACCATCGGGCGCCTCACCGCCCGCCGACCGGCACCTCGACACGCTCCGGCAGCGCCTCTACGTCTCGGCCGCCCTGTCCGTCCCGGTCGTCGCGATGTCGATGCTGCCCGCGCTCCAGTTCACCTGGTGGCAGTGGATCTCGCTCGCCCTCACGACGCCCGTGGTGGTGTGGGGAGCGTGGCCGTTCCACCGGGCCGCGTGGGTGAACGCCCGGCACGGTGCCGCCACCATGGACACCCTCGTCTCCATCGGCGTCCTCGCGGCATTCGCCTGGTCGATCTACGCCCTCGTCCTCGGCGACGCGGGGATGCCGGGCATGACGCACTCCTTCGAGCTGACCGTGGCCCGCGGCGAGGGGTCGGCGAACATCTACCTCGAGGTCGCCGCCGGGGTCACCACCTTCGTGCTCGCCGGCCGGTACCTCGAGGCTCGCGCCACGCGCCGAGCCGGAACGGCGCTGCGCGCCCTGCTCGAACTGGGCGCCAAGGACGTGAGCGTCGTCCGCGAGGGTCGTGAGGTGCGGGTCGCCATCGGCGAGCTCGCGGTCGGCGACCGGTTCGTCATCCGGCCCGGCGAGAAGGTGGCCACCGACGGAGTCGTCGAGGAGGGCACCTCGGCCGTCGACGCCTCGATGCTCACCGGCGAGCCGGTGCCGGTCGACGTGGGCCCCGGCGACGTGGTCGTCGGCGGCACCGTCAACGCCGGCGGGCGGCTGCTCGTGCGGGCGACCCGGGTCGGCGCCGACACCCAGCTCGCGCAGCTGGGCCGGATGGTCGAGGACGCCCAGGCCGGCAAGGCGCCGGTGCAGCGCCTCGCCGACCGGGTCTCCGCCGTCTTCGTGCCGGTCGTGCTGCTGCTCGCCGCCGCCACGCTCGGGTGGTGGCTCGCCACCGGTGCCGGCGCGGCGGCGGCGTTCACGGCGGCGGTGGCCGTGCTCGTCATCGCCTGCCCCTGCGCGCTCGGCCTGGCGACACCGACCGCGCTGATGGTCGGCACCGGCCGAGGCGCCCAGCTCGGCATCCTCATCAAGGGTCCCGAGGTGCTGGAGTCGACCCGCCGGGTCGACACCGTGGTGCTCGACAAGACCGGCACCGTGACGACCGGGCGCATGTCGCTGGTCGACGTGGTCGCGGCCGACGGTGAGTCGGCCGAGGACGTGCTCCGGTTCGCGGGCGCGGTGGAGGACGCCTCCGAGCACCCCATCGGCCAGGCCGTCGCGGCCGGCGCCGCGGAACGGCTCGGCGCGCTACCGGCCGTCGAGGGGTTCGAGAGCGACGAGGGTCTCGGTGTGCGTGGTGTCGTCGACGGCCGAACCGTGGTCGTCGGCCGACCTCGTCTGCTCGCCGACCGGTCGGTCACCATGCCCGCCGAGCTGAATCGCGTTCTCGCCGAGGCGGAGTCACGCGGGCACACCCCGGTCGCGGTCTCCTGGGACGGCCGGGCGCGCGGAGTGGTGGTGGTGGCCGACACGGTCAAGCCCACGTCGCCGGATGCCGTGCGGCAGCTCCGCGCGCTCGGCCTCACGCCGGTGCTGCTCACCGGCGACAACGAGCGCGCCGCCCGGGCCGTGGCCGCCGAGGTGGGGATCGACGAGGTGGTCGCCGAGGTGCTGCCCCGGGACAAGGTGGATGCCGTGGCGCGGCTTCAGCGTGCGGGTCGCGTCGTGGCGATGGTCGGCGACGGGGTCAACGACGCCGCCGCGCTGGCCGCCGCCGACCTCGGCCTGTCGATGGGCACCGGCACCGACGTGGCTATCGAGGCGTCCGACCTCACCCTGGTGC
>JBOFLR010000212.1:0-1651 GCA_051657965.1 Dermatophilaceae bacterium | reverse complement strand
CGTCGTAGATCACCTGGAGCCCCTCGGCGAGGGGGGCGAGTCGGGTGATGCCGTACAGGGCGGAGGCCACGTCGTCGGTGAAGCTGCTGAGGGTGATCTGTCCGCCCGGCAGGCCGAGATCCAGCGGTCCTTCCCGCAGGCGGTCGCGGATCGCGTCGAACTTCGTTCGAGGGTCGCCCTCGGCGAAGGCACAGGCGGCGCCCGCCGACGCGCATTCCGTGAGGACGCCGTCGAGCGCGGTCTCGAAGCCGCCCGCCCGGTCCTTGAAGTTGGCGACCCGGTCGTTGGTGCGCTGGTCCGGGTCGACGTTGCCGTCGACGACGAGGCGCCCGACCCGGTCGGGGAACACGTTGGCGTAGGTCGCGCCGATCAGGGTGCCGTAGGAGAACCCCACGAAGTTGAGCAGTTCGTCACCGACCGCGGCCCGCATGAGGTCGAGGTCGCGCACGACGTCGAGGGTGCTCATGTGCCGCAGCACCGGACCGGCGTTGCGGCCGCAGGCACGGGTGTAGGTGTTGTGCGCTCTGATGTAGGTGTCGATCTCGGTCGAGGTGATCGGGAGCGAGGAGACACCGCCGAACACGTCCTCGAACTCGTCGTCAGTGTCGAAGCACTGCACCGGCGTGCTCTCACCGATGCCGCGCGGGTCGAACCCGATGATGTCGAAGGACTCGAGCACCGAGGCGTCGTAGCGGGCGGCGGCGGTGGCCGGCCGGGACAGCCCGGCCCCTCCCGGCCCACCGGGGTTGACGAACAGGCTGCCCTGGCGTGCCGCGGGGTCGTCCGCCGGGCGCTTCGACAGCGCGATCTCGATCGTGCGGCCGTTCGGGCGGTCGTGGTCGAGCGGCACCTCGATAGTCGCGCACTGCAGGCCGGCGAGGTCCTCACGGGTGCATGGCTCCCAGGCGAGCTCGGCGGATGCCGCCGCGCGCGCGAAGGGGTCGACGGCCGTCACCGACCCCGGCGCCGAGCGCGGGGGAGGTGCCGCTGCCGCGGTGGTCGTCGTCGCGACGACCGCGGCGGTCGACAATGTCGCGGCTGCGACGGCTGCCGCGACGCGGCGGGCGGATGGTTGACGGATGAGGGGTCTCATCGTGGGTGTCCTCCTCCAGGCACGATCGGTGGAACCTTTCGGCGTGGCGCCCGCCACGCTACGACGATCCCGCACATCCCGCTCGTCGAGCGGCTCCGGAGCAACGCACCGCACCGCAGGCTCTCCGCCGCCGCGCGGACCAGCCACCCAGCGCGACAGGTCGACCGGATGCCGTTAGCGTCGACGCGTCACCGACTCGACACCCCACCGCCATGACCTGGAGGAGACCCATGAGGATCACCGTCCGCGGAATGCTCACCGCGACAAGCGCACTGGCACTGGCGGGTGCGGCAGTCGTCTCGGTGCCCGCCGCACCTGCATCGGCCGGTACCTGCAACTCGTCCTGGGCGCTGAGCATCGCCGACCTCCCCGGAGGCTACGCCGGTGGCGGCCCCGGGCCGACGAGCGCACGGACCACGTTCTGGAACCAGCACTTCGTGTCAGGTGTCTCGGACGGCGCCACGGCGATGGCCAACTTCTACGACTCCTCGGCCGGGCGGCCGGCGGAGCGCAGCGCCTACGGCGGTGCACCCGGCGGAACGGTCTGCCTGGACGCGT
>JBOFLR010000211.1:0-1588 GCA_051657965.1 Dermatophilaceae bacterium | reverse complement strand
ACCCTCCAGTTGGACTGGCCGACCACCGACACCTTCCCCGACTACGGCATGGTGCGCACCCGGGCCCAGTTCGACGAAGCGCTCGCGCGGCACGCCGAGGCTCGCGGTGCGCTGCTCCTCGAACGCACCAGCGTCACCGAGCCGCTGCGCGACCCCACCGGCCGCGTCACGGGGGTGGCGGCCCGGCGGCTCGACGAGCGGGGCCGCGCCACCGGCGAGACCATCGCCGTGCGCGCGCCGGTGGTCATCGCCTCCGACGGCGTCTCCTCGCGCCTGGCCACCGCCGTCGGCCGGGAGAAGCGCACCGACCGCGTCATGGGCGTCGCGGTGCGCGCCTACTACACGACCCCACGGCGCGACGACTACCTCGAGAGCCACCTCGAGCTGTGGACCCGCGACGACGCCGGCAACCGGATCCTCATGCCGGGCTACGGCTGGCTGTTCCCGCTCGAGGACGGCCGCACCAACGTCGGTCTCGGCACCCTCGACACCACCTCGGCCTTCAAGACCACCGATTACAAGGACGTCATGCGGCGGTGGATCGCCGACATCGACGCCGACTGGCAGCTCGACCACGACGAGTCGGCCGGCCCGATCCGCGGCGCCGCCCTCCCGATGGGCTTCAACCGCAGCCCGCTGTACGCCGACGGCCTGCTCCTCGTCGGCGACGCCGGCGGCATGGTCAACCCGTTCAACGGCGAGGGCATCGACTACGCCCTCGAGGCCGCCCGGCTCGGCGCCGAGCTCGTGGCGCAGGCGCTGGCCCGCGGCAGCGAGGCCCACCGTGAGCGCGTGCTCGCCCGCTACCCGCAGGTGATGCGGCACGAACTGGGTGGCTACTTTACCCTCGGTCGCTGGTTCGCCCACGCCATCGGCCAGCCGCAGGTGATGCGGCTGGCCACCCGGTACGGGCTGCCCCGAACCACGATGATGCGCTTCCTGCTCAAGCTCATGGCGAACCTGCCGGACAAGGGCGGGCGGGCGGCATCCGACCGGGTCATCAACACGCTGTCGACCCTCGCCCCGAACGCATGAGACCCGACGTCGGCCACCCCGGTGCCCTGGTCGGAGGTCCCCCTAGGATGACGAGAGCGCGCGCCTGTCCCGTGGCGTGCCCGCAACCGAGCCGGTCCCGGAAAGAGGAGTCGTACGGCGATGAGCAACCCCTACGTGCCCATCCTCATCCTCCTCGTGCTGGGCTTCGGCTTCGCTGCCCTGTCGGTGGGGACCAGCCTGGTGGTGGGGCCCCGGCGCTACAACCGGGCCAAGCTCGAGGCCTACGAGTGCGGCATCCAGCCGACCCCGCGGGCCGAGGGCGGGGGGCGGGTGCCGATCAAGTACTTCCTCACCGCGATGCTGTTCATCATCTTCGACATCGAGTCGGTGTTCCTCTACCCGTTCGCCGTGGCGTTCGACCAGCTCGGCCTGTTCGCCCTGGTCGAGATGGTGCTGTTCGTCGCCACGGTGTTCGTGGCGTACGCCTACGTCTGGAAGCGCGGGGGGCTCGAGTGGGACTGACCACCATCCGGACGACGCCACGTGCCGGCCGCTCCGGGCGCACCGCACCCACGCCCACCACCCCCACCGA
>JBOFLR010000210.1:0-10251 GCA_051657965.1 Dermatophilaceae bacterium | reverse complement strand
GGTCTCGAGCGGGTCGTCGCCGAGACGATGGTCGTCAACCTCGCGAGCCGTGCCGTGATGCGCAAGGCCGGCATGCGGCACACCGGTGTCGAGCACCGCGAGTGGGACGACCCGCTCCCGGGCGCCGAGCAGGGCGAGTGGCTCGCTGAGCTGACCCGCGCCGAGTGGCTCGCTGGCCGCTCCATCCAGAGCTGACCACGAGCCCGGTCGTGCAGATCGAACGTCCGCGAGATCGCCCTGCCGGTGGATCGTGCCGACGCTGAAGGGCCCGCACCCTCGTGGGGTACGGGCCCTTCGACGCGATGCCGGTCAGCTGACCGGCGTCAGGTCACTGGGTGATCTTGGTGACCCGGCCGGCGCCGACGGTACGGCCGCCCTCGCGGATGGCGAAGCGCAGGCCCTCCTCCATGGCGATCGGCTGGATCAGCTCGACCTTCATCTCGGTGTTGTCGCCGGGCATGACCATCTCGGTGCCCTCGGGCAGGTGCACGACCCCGGTGACGTCCGTGGTGCGGAAGTAGAACTGCGGACGGTAGTTGTCGTAGAACGGCGTGTGCCGGCCACCCTCGTCCTTGGAGAGGATGTAGACGTTCGCCTCGAACTCGGTGTGCGGGGTGATCGAGCCGGGCTTGACGACGACCTGGCCGCGCTCGACGTCCTCGCGCTTGATGCCGCGGAGCAGCAGGCCGACGTTCTCACCCGCACGACCCTCGTCGAGGAGCTTGCGGAACATCTCGATGCCGGTGACGGTGGTCTTGGTCGCCGGGCCGGTGTGGATGCCGACGATCTCGACCTCCTCGTTGACGTTGAGGATGCCGCGCTCGATGCGGCCGGTGACCACCGTGCCCCGGCCGGTGATGGTGAAGACGTCCTCGACCGGCATGAGGAACGGCTTGTCCGTCTCGCGCTCGGGCTCGGGGATGTAGGTGTCGACGGCCTCCATGAGGTCGAGCACGCTCTTGCCCCACTCGGCGTCGCCTTCGAGCGCCTTGAGCGCCGAGACCTTGACGACCGGCAGGTCGTCGCCCGGGAACTCGTAGGTGGAGAGCAGCTCGCGGACCTCCATCTCGACGAGCTCGAGGATCTCCTCGTCGTCGACCATGTCGGCCTTGTTGAGCGCCACGACGATGTAGGGCACACCGACCTGACGCGCGAGGAGGACATGCTCCTTGGTCTGCGGCATCGGGCCGTCGGTGGCGGCGACGACGAGGATCGCCCCGTCCATCTGTGCCGCACCCGTGATCATGTTCTTCACGTAGTCGGCGTGGCCCGGGCAGTCGACGTGCGCGTAGTGACGGCTCTCGGTCTGGTACTCGATGTGCGCGATCGAGATGGTGATGCCGCGCTGCTTCTCCTCGGGCGCCTTGTCGATGTCGTCGAACGCGAACTGCGGGTTCAGGTCCGGGTACTTGTCGTGCAGGACCTTCGAGATCGCCGCCGTCAGTGTGGTCTTGCCATGGTCGATGTGACCGATGGTGCCGATGTTGACGTGCGGCTTGGTCCGCTCGAACTTTGCCTTCGCCACTGGTGTCCTCCTCAGGACTCTTCTCTAGGTGGAACGCCGATACGACCGGGCAGGACGTGGCGTCGTCGGTGGGGGTGTGGTTGGTCGGTTGTCGGGCCGAGACCAGCGAGCAGTCTAGCGCTCACTCGCCTCGCGTCTTCTTGATGATCTCCTCGGCCACCGACCGCGGGACCTCGGCGTAGGAGTCGAACTCCATCGAGTAGTTCGCCCGGCCCTGGGTCTTCGAGCGCAGGTCGCCGACGTAGCCGAACATCTCGGAGAGCGGGACCAGACCGCGGACCACCTTGGCGCCGCTGATGTCCTCCATCGCCTGGATGTGGCCGCGACGGCTGTTGATGTCGCCGATGACGTCGCCCATGTAGTCCTCGGGCGTGCGCACCTCGACCGCCATCATCGGCTCGAGCAGCACCGGGTCGCACTTGCGCACGGCCTCCTTGAACGCCATCGACCCGGCGATCTTGAACGCCATCTCCGAGGAGTCGACGTCGTGGTACCCACCGTCGAGCAGGGTGGCCTTGATCCCGACGAGCGGGTAACCGGCCAGGGTCCCGTACTGCATCGCGTCCTGGATGCCGGCGTCGACCGACGGGATGTACTCGCGCGGCACGCGACCGCCGGTGACCTTGTTCTCGAACTCGTACAGCTCGCCCTCGGCGGTGTCGAGCGGCTCCAGCGCGATCTGCACCTTGGCGAACTGGCCGGACCCACCGGTCTGCTTCTTGTGGGTGTAGTCGTACCGGTCGAGTGCACGACGGATCGTCTCGCGGTAGGCCACCTGCGGCTTGCCGACGTTGGCCTCGACCTTGAACTCGCGGCGCATGCGGTCGACGAGGATGTCGAGGTGCAGCTCGCCCATCCCGGCGATGATGGTCTGCCCGGTCTCGTCGTCGAGGGTGACCTGGAAGGTCGGGTCCTCCTCGGCGAGCTTCTGGATCGCGGTGCCGAGCTTCTCCTGGTCGCCCTTGGTCTTGGGCTCGATGGCCACCTGGAGCACCGGCTCGGGGAACGTCATGGACTCGAGCACCACCGGCGCGGCCAGGTCGCACAGCGTGTCGCCGGTCGTGGTCGTCTTCAGTCCGATCGCCGCGTAGATGTGCCCGGCGAGGGCCTCCTCGACCGGGTTCTCCTTGTTGGCGTGCATCTGGAACAGCTTGCCGACCCGCTCCTTCTTCACCTTGGTGCTGTTGAGCACCTGGGTGCCGGCGCCGATACGACCGGAGTAGACCCGGATGAAGGTCAGCGTGCCGAAGAACGGGTGCGACGCGACCTTGAAGGCGAGCGCGCTGAACGGCTCGGTGACGCTCGGTGCGCGGCTGACCTTGTCGTCCTCGCTCCCGGGCGCATGCCCCTCCATCGCCGGCACGTCGACCGGCGACGGGAGGTACTCCACGACGGCATCGAGCATCGGCTGCACACCGCGGTTCTTGAACGCCGAGCCGCACAGCACCGGGTACACCTCGGAGGCAAGCGTCAGGGCACGGACGCCGGCGCGCAGCTCGTCGGCGGACAGCTCCCCGCCCTCGAGGTACTTCTCCATCAGCGCGTCGTCGGCTTCGGCGACCCGCTCGACGAGGTGGTGACGGTACTCGTCGGCCTTCTCCTTGAGCTCGGCCGGGATCTCCTCGACCTCGTACTTCGCGCCCATGGTGACGTCGCCCTTGGCGTCGCCGGGCCAGACGAGCGCGCGCATCTCGATGAGGTCGACGACGCCGACGAACTCGCTCTCGGAGCCGATCGGCAGCTGCAGCACGAGCGGCTCGGCGCCGAGGCGGTCCTTGATGGTGTCGACGGTGAAGTAGAAGTCGGCGCCGAGCTTGTCCATCTTGTTGACGAAGCAGATCCGCGGGACCGTGTACTTGTCCGCCTGACGCCACACCGTCTCGGACTGCGGCTCCACGCCCTCCTTGCCGTCGAACACCGCGACCGCACCGTCGAGCACGCGCAGCGACCGCTCCACCTCGACGGTGAAGTCGACGTGGCCGGGAGTGTCGATGATGTTGACCTGGTGGTTGTCCCAGAAGCAGGTGACCGCGGCGGAGGTGATCGTGATACCCCGCTCCTTCTCCTGCTCCATCCAGTCCGTCGTCGAGGCGCCGTCGTGGGTCTCCCCCATCTTCCGGTTGACACCGGTGTAGAAGAGGATGCGCTCGGTCGCCGTGGTCTTGCCGGCGTCGATGTGCGCCATGATGCCGATATTGCGGACCTTGGTGAGGTCCGTCAGGACGTCCTGTGCCACGTTCGTGCTCTCGTCTCGGTCGCGTGTGGGGGAACTGCAGGTTCAGTGGAGATCGGATGACGACCGCTCCCCTGGCGCCCGACCGTCATCCGGACGGATCGGGCGCCGGGGCGGGGGTCACCAGCGGTAGTGCGCGAAGGCCTTGTTGGACTCGGCCATCTTGTGGGTGTCCTCACGGCGCTTCACCGCGGCACCCAGACCGTTGGAGGCGTCGAGGATCTCGTTCATCAGCCGCTCGGTCATGGTCTTCTCACGACGCTGGCGCGAGTAGCCGACGAGCCAGCGCAGCGACAGCGTCGTGGCGCGGTTCGGCTTGACCTCGACGGGCACCTGGTAGGTCGCGCCGCCGACGCGGCGCGACTTGACCTCCAGGGTCGGCTTGATGTTGTCGAGCGCACGCTTGAGCGTCTGGACGGGGTCGGTGCCGGTCTTCTGGTGGCACCCCTCGAGCGCGCCGTACACGATGTTCTCGGCGATCGACTTCTTGCCGTCGAGCAGGACCTTGTTGACGAGGGCGGTGACCAGTGGGGACTGGTGCACGGGGTCGACCACGAGTGGCCGCTTCGGGGCGGGACCTTTGCGCGGCATCAGCCCTTCACCCGCTTCGCGCCGTACCGGCTGCGTGCCTGCTGCCGATTCTTGACGCCCTGGGTGTCGAGGGCGCCGCGGATGATCTTGTAGCGCACGCCGGGAAGGTCCTTCACCCGGCCACCACGCACGAGCACCATCGAGTGCTCCTGGAGGTTGTGGCCGACGCCCGGGATGTACGCGGTGACCTCGATGCCGCTCGTCAGGCGCACGCGGGCGACCTTGCGGAGGGCGGAATTCGGCTTCTTGGGAGTGGTCGTGTAGACCCGCGTGCACACGCCGCGGCGCTGTGGGGAGCCCTTCAGCGCAGGAGTCTTGACCTTGGTGGTCTTGTCCTGCCGGCCCTTGCGCACCAGCTGGTTGATCGTAGGCAACCTGGTTCCTTCGTGTTCGTCTGGTCGTCCCGGCACCGATGCCGGGTCCTTGGGGATCGCCCGCACGGCTTCCGACCTCGGCCTGTCGTGCGGACCCTCTTCCCTGCACTCCCCGCTCATCACTCCCAGGATGAAACGGAAGTGCGGGGCGCCCGGCAAGAGCTGTCATGAGACCACTCGCGAGGCGCTTCGGCATCGATCCTGGCCTGGGTCTGGGACTAGCCAGACACGAGGGCCAAGGTTACCGGCACGCGTGCGACCGCTCCAAATCAGATGAAGCGTTGCCCGGGGACGTCGGTACGGTCGTCAACCTCGCTCGGGGGCGACGCATTCCTCGGCGCATGCGAGCACATACAGCGCGTAGTCGAACGAGCGCCCGTCGCGACGCACTGCGATCCCCTCCTCGTCGACGACGTCGCCCGGCGCCGCCACGTCCCGCAGCGCGGTGAGCAGCCCGGGTGCGACGTGCGAGGACCAGACGACGAGAACACCCCCGGGAGCGAGTGCCGCGCGCGCCGTCGCCAGACCCGCCGCGGTGTAGAGGACGGCGTTGGCGGGGCGCACGAGGAAGTCCGGGCCATTGTCGACGTCGAGGAGGACGGCGTCCCACGGACCCGGCGGGTCGCCATCCGCGCGCAGGACACGCGCGATGTCGCCGATGTAGAGGGCGCACCGGTCGCGCTCGAGGCCGGCCAGCTCGGGCACCAGGCCGGCGCGGGCCCAGCGCACGAGAGGCGCGGCGAGCTCGACGACATCGACGTGGCGCACGCGCGCATCGGCGAGCACGGCACGCGCCGTGAACCCCAGCCCGAGCCCGCCGACGAGCACCCGGCGCGGATCCGGATGACGCGCGAGCGCGGTCTCGGCGAGGCGCACCTCGGTGGTCGTGTCCCCGGTGTCCATGGCGAACACGCCGTCGACGACGAGCTCGAGCACCGTCCCCCGCCTGCGGAGCGCCACCTCACCGGATGCGGTCGCCTCGCGCGCGAGAGTGCGGGGCGGGTCCACCTGGTCAGGGTAGGGCGCACGGCAATACCGTGGCCCGGACACGGGGCAGCGGGGACGGCGCTGCCCGGCGTGCGGGTGGTCCTCGACGAGGTGAGCGCCGAGCCACCGCGGTAACGTCATCCGGTCACCGATCCGTCACCGGCGAGGACCCCTGTGCACCCAGTCGACCGCGTTCGTTCCTCCCTCCATCCGCTCGTCCGCCAGTTCGTGAAGTTCGGCATGGTGGGCGGCGCGGGGTTCGTCGTCGACGTCGGCGGGTTCAACCTGCTGCGCTTCGCCGGCGGCGAGGGTCCGCTCTACGACTACCCGCTGACCGCCAAGGTGGCGTCCGGTGCGGCGGCCACCGTCGTCTCCTGGCTCGGAAACCGGTACTGGACGTTCCGGCACACCCGGCGCGATGTGGCCCACCACGAGTTCGTGCTGTTCGCCGTGATGGCCACGATCGGGACGGGCATCGCGATGCTGTGCCTGTGGTTCTCGCACTATGTGCTCGACCTGACCTCGCCGGTCGCCGACAACATCGCGGCCAACGGCGTCGGCCTCGCCCTGGCCATGGCTTTCCGCTTCTGGGCCTACCGACGCCACGTCTTCAGCAACCACGGAGACGGCACCCTGGTCGGCGAGATCACGGCCAACCGCCATCCGGCGGACGAGCGCGCCGGCCGTCCCGCGCCGTAGCCGCGACCGGGCTCAACTACCGCGGCGAATCGCCCGTCGCCGCAACCGCATCCGCAAGACCAGGCCGATCATCTCGAAGCCGAGGGCCATCGTCTTGCCCAGGTCACCGGTCACGGACGAGACGCCGACGCGCTCACGATAGTTGACCGGGACCTGCACCATCCGGGCCCGGGTGACGATGCTGATGAGCAGCATCTCCAAGCCGTAGGCCGAGCCGTCGAGCGTGGACCGGGCGAGGATGGCCTCGGCCTGGGCACGAGTCATCACCCGGAAGGTGCAGCCCACGTCGCTGAGGTACGAGGTGTTGTACAGCACCTCGATGAGCTTGGCCACCGCCCAGTTGCCCCACCGGAGGAACCAGCCCATGTTGGCACCGTGCCAGATGAAGGTCGACACCGTGCGCGAGCCGACGACGAGGTCGCACTCGGGCATGAAGGCGAGCAGCTTGCGCAGGTCCTCCGGCTCGAACGTGCCGTCCGGCTCACAGACCGACACGAGGTCGGCACCGGAGTCGATCGCCTCCCGGAGTCCGCGCTTGATGGCGGCGCCGTAGCCCTGCGTGGTCTCGAGCACCTCGCGTGCGCCGGTGGAGGCCACCTCCTCGGACGTGCCGGCCGCGGCATTGTTGTTGACGACGATGACCTCGTCGACGGCCTCCAGGGCCTCGAAGCGTCGGACGCAGTCGGCGATGCTGTCCTTCTCGTTGTACGTCGGCAGCACGACAGCCAGGCGCTGGTTCCTGGGCATGTCACACCTCCTTCGCCGGGTCGGCGACGACCAGCATCTGACCGGCGAGGGGCTTGACGGGTGAGCGCAGATACCACGGCACCAGGAACGTGAGCCGCGACGCACGCGACTTCAACGTCAGCGGGAGGAAGCGCGCCAGCACCGTGCTCACGTTCCAGCCCTCGGCGGTGAGGTAGTCACGCAGCGACTGGTCGGTGTAGATGGCGACATGGGTGTAGTCGTCGAAGTAACGGCCGGGCGCGAGCCGGAAGTTGGGCTGCATCAGGACGAGACGACCGCCCGGCCGAAGCACTCGGCGCGCGCCGGCCAGGAGCCGCGTGGCGTCGGCCCGTTCGAGGTGCTCGAGGAGGTTGGAGGCGAAGACGACGTCGAAGGAGTCGTCGGTGAAACGCGCCAGATCGGTGCAGTCACCGACCACCGGCACGACGTGGGACGCGGCGGCCCGCTCGACGGTGGGGTCGATGTCCATGGCCGTGACCCGACCTGCAGGGATGTTGTTCGCGAAGTCGCACCACCCCGCACCCAGCTCGAGGACGTCGTCATCCGGCCCCACCCATCGCGACAGGTAGCGGCACAGGTGCCGCCAGGTGGCCTCGCGACTGGCGTCGTAGGCGAGCCGGGTCTCGAAGTAGCCGCGGTCTGCGGTCACCTCGCGATCACGGCGGGGGGGCATCGAGGTGGACTCTGCAGGGGTGGCGCGACGCGGTCCGGACACGCGCACGGAGGCTACCAGGAGGGAGCGCGACGCCGGCCACCCGCCGATACAGTGGGTCTCCTCGACGGTAGCCTGCGACGTCCGCCGTCCCGTCCCCCGAAGCCGACCACCGACCCGTGGGAGAACCGTGAGCACCTCGGTAGTCGCGCCGTCGGCAGCTCCGGTGGCTCGTCCCCGGCGCCGCGGTCGCCGAGCCGTAGCGGAGGTCGCCGCTGTCGCAGGAGCCCTGGTCTCGGCCATTGCCTTCCTCGTCTACGCCGTCGACACCGGCCTGCCCGCCGCCGACGTCGCGCGGATGACGGTGGGGGTCCTACTGACGCAGGTGCTCCCAGGAGCACTGCTCTGGCGCACGGTGCGGCCTCGCCGTGGCTGGCTCATCGAAGACGTCGTGATGGGCTTCGCGCTGGGCACCGTCATCGCGGTCCCCAGCCAGGTACTGGCCGGCCTCACCCGCGCGACCTGGTTGTCGGCGGCCGTCCCCCTCCTCCTCGGGCTCGTGCTCGTCGTCGTCCCGGTCACGCGCCGTCGCATCCTGACCGCCGCCCAGGCGTCGCTTCCCTGGTGGTGGGGGCCGCTCGTCGGCGTCGCGGCGGCACCGGCCGCACTGCAGCTGTTGACGTACTTCCGCGACCACCGACTGGTCTTCCCGCCGGGAGCATGGCGGGTGCACGAGGACGCCTACCTTCATCTCGCCCTGGCGTCTCAGCTGCTGCACCGCGGCCCGACCAGCTGGCCGACCGTTCGCGGCGAGGAGCTCGGCTACCACTGGTTCACTCACGCGTGGATCGCCCAGACCGCCCGGGTCTCGAGCGTCGAGCTCGATGCCGTGCTCCTGCGGTTCATGCCCGCGGTCATGCCGGCCCTGCTCGTGGCCGCGGTGGCGGTGGGCGCGCTGCGACTGTCCGGGCGCCCGATCGCGGGCGTCATCGCGGCAGCGCTGGCGATGGCCGGCGCACAGGTCAACGTCTTCGGCACCCTGACGATTGCCCTTCCCCTCACCCCGCTGTCGCCGACGGCAGGGCTCGCCGTTCCCACGTTGGTGGCACTGGTGCTCGTGATGGCGCTGCGTTGGCGAGGACAGATGATGAGCGGGGCCTGGACCCTCGTACCCGTGCTCGCGGTGATCGCGACCGGCACCAAGGGATCGACCTCGCCTCTCGTGGTCGCCGGGCTGGTGCTCGCCGCAGCGGCGATGATGTTCGCCGACCGGCGCCTTCTTCGACCGGTGCTGGTCGATCTCGCCCTCGTCACCGGCGCACTCGGACTCACCGTGCTGCTGGTATTCCGCGGCTCCAGTGCCGGCTTGGCCTTCGGCCTGCACGACGCGGCTCTGCAGACACCGGTGCAGGTGTGGTTAGGGAATCTGCCCACCGCCTCCTTGCGCATGATGGCGATCGTCGTGTCGGTCGTCGCCGTCCTCAGTCGCGCCGCGTGCATGTTCGCCCTGCCGTTCGCACGGCGCTCGCGCACCGACCCGGTCACCTGGCTGCTCATCGGCGCTGTCCTCGCCGGAGCCGGGGCGGTAGGGGCGTTCTCACATCCAGGGCGCAGTCAGTACTACTTCGCCGGTACGGCGGTCCCGCTGATGGGTATCGGTGCGGCTCTCGGCATGCTCGAACTGCACCGCCGTTTCGGCGGTCGAACGATCGCCCGGATGGCGCTGGTCGCGGTCGTCGGGGCGGTCGCGCTGGTCACCGTACCGCCGGCGTTCGAGGGCGTCCTACGGCCCGGTGGGTATGACCAGGTGTGGGCTCTGCTGCGGTGGGGAGCGCTCGTCGTGGTCGTCGTCGCCGCGCTCGGCCTGCTGGTCGGTGGCACCGGGGTGGACCGCCTGCGCACCTCGCTGGCCACCGTGGCTCTCGCCGTGACGATGAGCGGTCCGCTCGTGCTCGGCCATGCCGCCCAGAACCGGGCCGACACCACGGCCCGCCCGGTACGAACCGACACGGTCAACGCGGTGACCCAGCAGCAGATCGACGCCGCGCGGTGGATCCGTGAGCACTCCGGCGTCGACGACGTGGTGATGACCAACCGGCACTGCACGACGCCGCGCGAGCCACGTGACGGCTGCGACAGCCGCCGGTGGGTCGTGACGGCCTTCTCCGAGCGACAGGCGCTCGTCGAGGGATGGACGGCGACCCCTCGTGCCACGCGGGTCGCACCGGAGGGCCGGGACTCGATCACGGTCGACTACTGGCGACCCGAGATCCTCCGCCTCAACGACGGCTTCATCGCGGCGCCCGACGACGCCGCCGCCGCCCAGCTACGCCGGCTCGGCGTGCGCTGGGTGTACGTCGACAAGACCCGGCCGTATGCGCCGACTCTCGAGCCGTACGCGAAGCAGCGTTTCGAGAACGACGACGCCGCCGTCTACGACCTC
>JBOFLR010000209.1:0-10877 GCA_051657965.1 Dermatophilaceae bacterium | reverse complement strand
TCTCGACGGCGTACCACCTGGCCCGGCTCGGCGAGACCGACGTGCTCCTGCTCGAGCAGGGGGTGCTCACGTGTGGAACCACCTGGCACGCGGCCGGTCTGGTGGGTCTGCTGCGAGCCTCCGAGAGCGGTACGCGCCTCGTGCAGTACTCGGCCGAGCTCTATGCCCGGTTGGAGGCCGAGACCGGGCTGTCGACCGGGTACCGGCAGGTCGGCGGGCTGATCGTGGCCCGCACCGCCGAGCGGATGACGTCCCTGCGCCGGGTGGCCGCGAACGCCGCCGCCTACGACCTCGACTGCGACGTGCTCACCCCGGTGCAGGCCGGGGAACGGTACCCGCTGCTGCGCACCGACGACCTGCAGGGCGCGGTCTGGCTGCCGGGCGACGGCACCGCGAACCCCACCGACCTGACCCAGTCGCTGGCGAGAGGAGCGCGCAGCCGCGGCGTCGTCATCCGAGAACGGGTGCGGGTCGACGGGTTCGACATCGTCGCCGACGCCGCGGCGCCCGGGGGGAGGCGGGTCCGTGGCGTGCGCACCGACGCCGGGGAGATCGAGTGCGAGGTCGTCGTCAACTGCGCCGGGCAGTGGGCCAAGGCGGTGGGAACGCTCGCCGGCGTGGGCGTGCCGCTCCACAGTGCCGAGCACTTCTACGCCGTCACCGAGCCGATATCAGGCGTGCATCGCGACCTGCCGATCCTGCGCGACCCCGACGGCTGGACGTACTACAAGGAGGAGGTCGGCGGGCTCGTCGTCGGCGGGTTCGAGCCGCAGGCCAAGCCGTGGGTCGCACCCGAGGAGATCCCGCACCCGTTCGAGTTCCAGCTGCTCGGCGAGGACTGGGAGCACTTCTCGGTGCTCATGGAGAGCGCCCTGCACCGGCTCCCGGCGTTGCAGGACACCGGTATCCGCAAGCTGTACAACGGCCCGGAGAGCTTCACTCCCGACAACCACTTCATCCTCGGCGAGTCACCCGACGTCGCCGGCTTCTTCGTCGGCGCAGGGTTCAACTCGGTGGGCATCGCGTCGGCCGGGGGAGCGGGGCGGGCACTCGCCGAGTGGGTCGTGGCGGGCGAGCCGCAGCAGGACCTCGCGCTCGTCGACCTCCGCCGCTTCGCGCCGTTCCACACGAGCACACCGTGGCTGCGGGCGCGGGTGGCCGAGGTGCTCGGCCTGCACTATGCCGTTCCGTGGCCGAACCGCGAGCCCGAGTCGGCCCGGCCGTTCCGCTGCTCCCCGGTTCACGACCGGCTCGTTTCTGCGGGAGCGGTGTTCGGCTCGAAGATGGGCTGGGAGCGGCCGAACCACCTCGTGCCGGCCGGGGCAGACCCCGCGCCCACCTACGGGTGGTCCCGGCAACCGTGGCACGACTGGGTGGATGACGAGCAGCGCGCCACCCGCGCGGCCGTCGCCCTGTTCGACCAGAGCAGCTTCGGCAAGCTGCGGGTGCGCGGGCCCGAGGCGGTTCGCCTGCTCCAACGGGCGTGTACCGCCGACGTCGACCGCCCGGTGGGGTCGGCCGTGTACACCGGCATGCTCAACCACCGCGGCGGCTACGAGTCCGACGTCACCGTGACGCGCACCGGTGCCGACGAGTACCTGTGGGTGACGAGCGCGGGGTCACCGGTGCGCGACGCCGACTGGCTGCGGCGGCATCGGGACCCGTCGTGGCGGGTGGAGGTCGACGACGTGACGACGACGCTCGCCGTGCTCGGCGTGATGGGGCCGCGGTCGCGCGCCCTGCTCTCGCGACTGACCACGACCCCACTGGATGACGACGCGTTCCCGTTCGCGACCAGTCGCGAGGTGGCGCTCGGGACGGCTCTCGTGCGCGCCACCCGCATCACCTACGTCGGTGAGCTGGGCTGGGAGCTGTACGTGCCCACCGAGCTGGCGACGGGTGTCTGGGACCGGCTCGTCGACGCCGGCTCCGATCTCGGGCTGCGGCTCGCCGGGTACTCGGCGATCAACGCGCTGCGGCTCGACAAGGGCTACCGGGCGTGGGGCGCCGAACTCGGGCCGGACCGGAACCCGGTCGAGGCCGGGCTCACCTTCACCTGCAAGCTCGCGACGCCGCACGACTTCGTCGGGCGGGATGCCGTGGCGGCGGCCAAGGCGGCCGGTCCGCGGCGGCGGCTGGTGTCCTTCGTGGTCGACGACCCGCAGGTCACGCTGTGGGGCGGCGAGCTGCTCCGGCTGGCCGGGGCGGCGGTCGGCCAGGTGACCAGCGCGGCACACAGCGCCACGCTCGGTGCCGACGTCGGCCTGGCCTGGGTCTGGGAGCCGGACGGAGGTGCGGTGTCACGCGACGTCATCCGGCGGGAGGGATGGGTCGTCGATGTCGTCGGCACCGGCGTGCCGGTGCGGCTGTCGTACCGCGCGCCGGTCGACCCCGACGGCATCCGCCTCCACGCACCCGCCGGCTGAGCCGGGTCGGCACTTCTCCTGATGCGGGCCCGGATCGGCGCCGCTAGCGTCGTGAGTGCTGCACCAGGTCCTGGTGTGAGTGCTGCACCAGTTCGTGGTGCCGCAGCGGTCGAAGGTCGAGGAGGCAGCGAGATGGTGCGTTCGGTGCGGAGGTCCCGTCGGGCCACGGTGGCGGCGGTCGCGGGGCTGAGCGTGGCGTTCACCGGCCTGGCCGTGGTGGGGGCGGCCAGCAGCTCGGCCGACACCATCGTGGCGCGGGCGGTGCTGAAGTCGCCCGACGGTGAAGGCGTCGGCGTGGTGAGGTTCACCGTGTCGGGAGCGCAGACGAAGGTGGCGGTCGACCTCGACAGCGACGACGCCCTCGGGGCGCTCGACGCGTTCCACGGCTTCCACATCCACGCCGACGACGACCCGGCCAACGGCGAGGGCTGTGTGGCCGACCCGGCCCAGCCGGCGTCCACCTGGTTCGTGTCCGCCGACGGTCACCTGAGCGAGGAGGGCGAGACGCACGGCGCCCACCGCGGCGACATGCCCAGCGTGCTTCTCAACGCCGACGGCACGGCCGAGTTGCGCTTCACCACCGGTCGTCTGGACATCGCGGACCTGCAGGGGCGAGCCGTGGTCCTGCACGCGAACCCGGACAACTTCGGCAACGTGCCGGTCGACCCGGCGGCGCCGGACAAGTACACGCCGAACTCGCCCGAGGCCACGGCGAAGACCGAAGCCACCGGCAACGCCGGCGACCGGCTCGCCTGCGGCTCGGTCAAGGTCATGGGCCGCTCGTCCGACGCCTGGTCCGAGTGACCTCGGCCGGCTCGGTAGGGTCGAGTCGCGACGTCGACGACCATGCCGGCGACGGTCCGCCGGGAATCCGCTGGGACGACCGCGCGTTTGGACGGCATACTGGTCTCGGTCCCGGCGCATCGCGCCGGGTTGACAGCTGAACAGCGTGAGAGCACCCCTCATGGGGGTGATCGGTTTCGACATTGGTCGTTCGACCAGTGGGAAGCGGGTCGAGGATGCACGGTCATCTCGTCAACGCTCCGTGCAAACCCATAGGTGCCAATTCCAAGAGCACCGACTTCGCCCTCGCCGCCTGAGCGAGCCCGGAGTCCGCTGGCCTGAGCACGATCTCGGCTCAGTAACCAGCGTCATCTAGAGATCTTGCTGCGTCGTCATGTCGGGGGACGGCGCGGGACTGCTACTCGACTGGGCCTGTCGGGGAACGTGTGCGCGCGAGCCCCGGGGCCGAGAAACGCCATAGCGCACTGCACCCGGAGAAGCCCTGGTCTGCCGTCAGTGGACGCGGGTTCGATTCCCGCCACCTCCACCATCGGTGCTCTCACGCGACCAGCTCGGGCGTCGGCCCGGTCTCGCCACCTGCGAGGCCGGGCCGCCGTCGTCCAGGCCGGCCTTGCGCAAGAGGGGGCGCCGGTCAGGGCAGGTCGAGGCGGAAGCGGTCGCCGTCGGGAGCGAATCCCAGGCGGCGGTAGTACGGCGCCACCATGCCCGGCGCAGTGAGGACGCGGCGAAAACCCTTGTCGCGGAACAGTCCTGACCGCCGGTAGACGAACTCGCCCGGCTGGAGGTCGCGGAACCGGGGCGTCACGTAGTCGAGCTCGACCTGGGCGGTGCCGTTCCCGGCATCCCGCACGATGACCGCGCCGGCGGTCTCGTCGCCGCGCTGCACGAGGTACGCCATCCGGTCCGTGGTGGCCGAGAAGCCGGGGAAGAAGCGGGCGATGTCGGCCGCGTGCACCCCGAGGAAGTGCTGCAGGTACGCGTCGCGCTCACCGACCTCGAGCACCAGGTACGCCTCGTCGCCGCGGCGCTCGGTGAGCATGCGTACGACGAACCACCCGTTGATGCCCGCCAGGACGACGTTCATCGCCACCATCGGCCAGACCGCGACGAGCGCGTTGAAGACGACGAGGATGACGCACGCCACCGTGTTGAGGGCCCGGAGCCGGAGGATGCGGGCCTGCAGCAGCGAGACGACGAGGAGGGCCGAGCCGAACCAGCCGAGTGCGTCGACCCAGGTCACACGTCGACCCTGGTCATATGTCGACCCTGGTCATACCGGGCCGAGCTCGAAGCGCACGGCGACGGCGAGGGTGACGGTCGACTCCCCGGCCGCGACCGGCATCCCGTCCGCCGCCTCGGCCGACATCGTCCGCAGTGCGGGCATCGGCCGGTCGGTGTTGGGCTGGTCGGTGACCCGGAGGACGGGGCCGAGGGGCCGGCCGGCGAGCCGGGCCAGCTGTTCCGCGGTCGTCCGCGCATCGGCGAACGCCGCCTCGCGAGCCCGCTCCACCAGTGGGCCCCGGTCGGTGACCTCGAGCGAGACGTTGTCGACGCCGAAGGCATCGCCGGCGGCTCCGGCCAGGGCGGAGAGCAGCGCGCCGGTGCGGTCCCGATCGCGAACCGCGAGCCGCAGCGTCTGATGCGCGGTGTAGCCGACGACGGTGCGGCCGTCACGGTCCCAGCGGGTCGACATCCCCATGCCGGTGGTGCGGCGGTCGGTGTCGGAGACACCATGGTCGGCGGCGGCCTGGAGCGCCGCCGTGACCCGGGCCGCGGTGTCGGCGAGAGCGGAGGCGACGTCGTCGGCATCCACCTGGACTCGCGTGTCGACGACGACCACGTCGGGCACTGCTGTGGCCGAACCGGACCCGACGACATCGACATGATCGGACATGGCGGTCACGGTAGCGGAACGGCATCGCTCATCGCCGGAGAGGTCGTCGGCGAAGACACCGGTTCGGCGTACCTCCCGGTACACGGTTGAATCATCGCCATGCCGTCCGCGCCGTCGATCGCCAACTCCGTCACCGTCCGCCTCGTCCTCCCGGCCCGCGCCACCGCGGTCAGCGAGATGACCGGGCTCATCGAGCGTGAGGGCGCCGTGGTCACCGGGCTCGACGTCACCGCGTCCGGGGCGACGAAGATCCGCCTCGACCTCACCATGTCCACCCGCGACCCCGAGCACGCCGACGCGGTCGTCGAGCGGCTGCGGCGGGTCGACGGCGTGGAGGTCGGCAAGGTGTCCGACCGCACCTTCCTCGTGCACCTCGGCGGCAAGCTGTCGGTGGAACCCAAGATGCCGATCCGCACCCGCGACGACCTCTCGCTCATCTACACGCCCGGTGTCGCCAGGGTCTGCGAGGCGATCGCCCGCAACCCCGATGACGCCCGGCGGCTCACCATCAAGCGCAACACCGTCGCGGTGGTCACCGACGGCACCGCCGTGCTCGGGCTCGGTGCCATCGGTCCCCTCGCCGCGCTCCCCGTCATGGAGGGAAAAGCCGCCCTGTTCAAGCGGTTCGCCGGCATCGACGCGTTCCCGATCTGCCTCGACACCACCGACACCGACGAGATCGTGCGCACGGTCAAGGCCATCGCCCCGGCCTTCGCCGGCATCAACCTCGAGGACATCTCCGCGCCGCGCTGCTTCGAGATCGAGGCCCGCCTGCGTGCCGAGCTCGACATCCCGGTCTTCCACGACGACCAGCACGGCACCGCCATCGTGGCGCTCGCCGCGCTGCGCAACGCGCTCCGCGTGGTCGGCAAGCGACTCGAGGACGTGCGGCTCGTCATGAGCGGAGCGGGTGCCGCCGGCACCGCCATCCTCAAGCTGCTGCTCCACGCCGGTGCACAGCACGTGGTGGTCGCCGACGTCGACGGCATCGTGCACCGCGGTCGTGCCGACGTGCTCTCGGGCCGCCATCCCAACCACGCCTGGATCGCGGAGCGCACCAACGCCGAGGGGATGTCGGGAACGCTCGCCGACGCGATGCGTGGCGCCGACGTGTTCGTCGGGGTGTCGGCGCCGAACGTGCTCACCGAGGACGACGTCGCGTCGATGGCCGCCGACAGCGTGGTGTTCGCGATGGCCAACCCGGTGCCCGAGATCGACCCCGAGATCGCGGCCCGGCACGCGGCGGTGGTCGCCACCGGCCGCTCGGACTTCGCGAACCAGATCAACAACGTGCTGGTGTTCCCGGGCGTGTTCCGGGGCCTGATCGACTCCGGCACCAAGCACGTCACCGCCGAGGTGCTGCTGGCCGCCGCCGACGCCCTCGCGGACGTGGTGCGCGACGAGGAGCGCAACGCCACGTACATCGTGCCGTCGGTCTTCCACCCCGACGTCAGCACCGTCGTCTCCGAGGCGGTACGGGCCGCCGTCGGGCGTGCCGGCGGCTGAGCGGGTCGAGGCCCCCGATCATGGCGGATGACGCCCCCGGCCGTGAGGCTGCGGCGGATGACGCCACCGGCCGTGAGGCTGCGGCGGATGACGCCACCGGCCGTGCGTCGGCCCCTCGCCTTCGGCTGTGGCTGGCGGCCTCGGTCGTCGTCCAGCTGCTGGTGCTCTACCTGCCACGTGGCGTCGCGCCCCCGTCGTCGCTGCCAGGAGCGGACAAGGTGGTGCACGCCGTGGTGTTCCTGCTGCCGGTGTTGCTCGCGCTGCTGGCGGGCTTCGCGGCGCGCGCGGTGGTTGCCGTGTCCGCGCTGCACGCGATCCTCAGCGAGCTGGCGCAGGCCAGTATCCTGCCGGCCCGTTCCGGCGATGTCTGGGACGTCGCCGCCGACCTGCTCGGCGTGCTCTGCGGCTGGCTGGCATGGACGACGGTCAGCCGTCGTCGTTCTCGGCCAGGTCGGACCTAGGCCAGATCGGACCTAGGCCCTGTTGCGAAAGACGGTCCGCGTCCTCGATGCGCTCCTGTGACGCCGGCTACGACGCGGAACCCGGGGTGAGCACGACGACTTCGGCGTCGTAGCCGGCGTCATAACGTCACGAGGCGCCGGACGGAGAGACTTTCGCAACACGCCCTAGGGGAACCACCCCGGGGCCTTGTCATGTCCGGTCGAAGGTGCGCTCAGCTGATCGAGAACCAGGTGGGGACGGCCGCGGCGAAGGCTGCGGGCGTCATCCGGCCGGCACCGTCCGGCACCACACCCCACAGCGGCGCGCCGGTGACCCGCGGCAGGTCGTGCAGGTTCTCGGTCTCGGCCAGGCCGGGCTCGGCCGGGTAGGCCCCGACCACCACGCCGAGCAGCGGCACCGACCGCGCCGCCAGGGCCTCGGCGGTCAACGCGGCCGTGCTCAGCACCCCGAGCCTCGCCGATGCCACGAGCACCACCCCGCAGGAGACCCCCTGGTAGCGCAGCGCCACCCCGAGGTCGGCGAGCGTGCCGCCGCGGGAGTCGAGCCGCACGAGCAGCCCGCCGGCTCCCTCGACGAGCACCACCTGGGCCTCGGCCGTGAGCTCGCGCACTCGCCGGGCGTGCGTGGCCACCGGCGGCAGCTCGACGCCCTCGCGCCGGGCCGCGGCTTCCGGGGAGAGCGGGTCGCGCAGCCGCACCATCTCGTGGGTGGGGACGTCGCCGGCGAGGTGCCGGATGACGTCGACGTCGCCGGGGTCGCCCACGCCCACCCCGGTCTGGGCGGGCTTGAGCACCGTGACGTCGCTGCCGCGCGAGCGGACGAGCACCGCCAGCGCGGCCGTCACCACGGTCTTGCCCACGCCGGTGCCGGTGCCGGTGACGAGCACCACCGACGGCAGGGCGCGCGGGTCAGCCACCGACGGGGACCGGCGTGCCGACGAGCTGGGCGAGCACCGCGGTGGCGTGGTCGAGGTCGTCGGCGGTGTGGTCGGCGTGCGCGGTGAGCCGCAGCCGGGAGGACCCGTCGGGAGTGGAGGGCGGCCGGAAGCACCCCACCCGGATGCCGGCCACGCGCGCCCGTTCGACCGCGGCCACCGCCTCGAACGGACCGGGCATCGGCACCGACATCACCGCGCCGGCCGGCGGCTGGATGCCGCAGGCGTCGGCGAGGCGGGTGGCGCCCGCGTGCACCCGCACCAGCAGCTCGGGATGGTCGCGCAGCACGGCGACGGCGGCGAGCGCGGCACCGGCCGAGGCGGGCGCGAGCCCGGTGTCGTAGACGAACGGGCGCGCGGTGTTGACCAGGTGCTCGCGCACCACCGGTGACGCGAGGACCGCGCCGCCCTGAGCGGCGAACGACTTCGAGAGCGTGGCGGTGACGACGACGTGCTCGGCCTGCGCGGCCCCCGCGGCGGCGACCAGGCCGCTGCCGCCGGGCCCGACCACCCCGAGGGCGTGCGCCTCGTCGACGACGAGCAGGGCGCCGGCGTCGGCGGTGAGCGCCACGAGGTCGGCCACCGGCGCGGCGTCACCGAGCACCGAGTACACCGACTCCGCGACGACGACCGCCCGAGGGTTCTCGCGGCGGGCGAGCAGCTCGGCCACGTGCTCGAGGTCGTTGTGCCGGTTGACCGACACCGCGGCGCGCGCCAGCCGGCAGCCGTCGATGAGGGAGGCGTGCGCGTGCTCGTCGCTGACCACGAGGGTGCCGGCGTCGGCGAGGGCGCCGAGGACGGCCAGGTTGGCGGCGTACCCGGTGGACAGCACGAGTGCGGACGGTGCGCCGGTGAGCTCGGCCAGGGCGGCCTCGAGCTCGGCGTGCACGTCGAGGGTGCCGGTGACCAGGCGTGATGCGCCCGCGCCGCTGCCGTGGGTCTGCACCGCCTCGACCGCTCCGGCCACCACGGCCGGATGACGCCGCAGGCCGAGGTAGTCGTTGCCGGCGAGGTCGAGCACGTCGCCGCCGGTGACCGAGAGCCGCCGGGTCAGGCCCGCCGCGTCGCGGTCGTCGGCGACCTCACGGAGCCAGTCCAGGGGGCGCGTCATCCTCCCGATCCTGCCACGACCGCCGTCGGCGGCCCTGCGGGGCCGAGCGCCGCCCGGGTCAGGCGACGAGCGCGTCCACCAGTGACCGCACCGCCGCGGGGCCGCCCTGCGCCAGGAACAGCGACGGCTCGACCAGCTCCAGCTCGAGCACGCACGGTCGGCCGTCGTCGTCGCGCACCAGGTCGACCCGGGCATAGGTCGGGATGCCGAAGCGGCTCACCACGAGATCGACCGCGGCCCGAGCGAGTGCGACCTGCGCGGCATCCGCGGTGGAGTGGGTGACGGTCTCGGCGGCGAAGAGGTCGGTGACCTCGCCGGCTCGGGGCAGGGCGACCCGCTTTCCTGCCGCATGGCTGTACCGGCCTGCGAGGAACACCAGCGGCCACTCCCCGTGGTCGGCCACCGACCTCAGCAGCGGCTGGACGAGTGCGGTTGTCCCCGTCGCGTGCAGCCGGCGCACGTGGGAGTGGGCCGTGTCGTGGTGCTCCGGCCCGTAGGACGCGGCGTCCCGGCTGCCGGCGCCCACGGCCGGCTTGACCACGAAGTCGCCGTCCGGGAACCGGGTGTGCGCCTCGGGGTCGCCGGGCTCGACGAACGTGGTGGGGACGACGGGGACGCCGGCATCGGCCAGCTCGGCCAGGTAGTGCTTGTCCAGGCTCCACCGCATCATCGGTGCGGGGTTTCGCAGGTCGGTGAGGCGGTCCACGTTCTCCAGCCAGCCGAGGAACTCGGGGAGCCGCTCCGCGTAGTCCCAGGTGGAGCGCAGCACGACCCGGTCGAACGACGCCCAGTCCACCGCCGGGTCGTCCCAGTCGACCACCGCCACCTCGACACCTCGGGTGCGCAGTTCGGCGAGCGCCAGCGGTTCGTCGTCGTCACGACCTCGCGCCGGACCCGTGGTCACCCAGGCCAGTCGTCCCACCATCTCGTGGATGCTAGCTGCAACTGCTCGTGACGTTGGTGACACCGGTCTTGAGTCGTGAGGCGGGTGGGCGGCGCGTCATCCGCCGATGACGACGGCGGCCGGCTCGGTAACCAGGGCCTGCGCATACATCTGTCATCTCACGTATGATCTTCTGCATGCGAACCACGTTGAACCTCGACGACGAGCTCGCCCGAGCGGCGAAGGCCCGCGCCGTTGCCGATGGCACCACACTGACCGGTCTGGTCGAACAGGGCCTCCGAACGATCCTGCGCGGCTCACCGGCCGGGCCGGGGCGGCGGATCGAGCTGCCGGTGATCAGCGGTGGGCTTCAGCCCGGTGTCGACCTCGACGACCACGACACGGTCAAAGACCTCCTCTCCGCCGACGAGGACTCCTCCCACGGCTCGCGGGCGTCGCGTGTACGTCCCTGACGTCAATATCGTCGTCAACGCGCTCTACCCGGGAAGCGAGCATCACCGGCGTGACCGTCTATGGCTCGACGCGCTGCTGGCCGGCCCGAGCGACTTCGGGATGAGCGAGCTCGTCCTCAGCGGAGTCCTGCGCCTGGTGACCAACCCGCGGGTGTTCACCGCGCCGATGCGCCCTTCTCAGGCGCTCGGATTCGTCGGCGAGATCGTCGAGGCACCGAACTGCGTGCGGCTGCGGCCGGGCCCTCGGCACCTCGGGATCTTCGTGGACCTCTGCCGGCAGGTCGAGGCGCGGGGCAACGTCGTGCCGGACGCATACCACGCCGCGCTCGCGATCGAGACGGGATCCACCTGGGTCAGCGGGGACCGCGGGTTCGCGCGTTTCCC